>JAEUNY010000083.1 GCA_016791005.1 Zoogloeaceae bacterium | reverse complement strand
CCGCGCCTCCCAGATCTTATGCAAACGTTTCACCGAGACCGGCATCGGCGTCTTGAGTTCCTGGGCGAAGAGCCCCACTCGCAGTTCCTCCAGCAGCCAGCGGAATTCCTCCAGCGCCGGCTCGGCGACGCCGGCCTTGAGTTTGGCCAGGCGCTCGCGCTCCCAGGGCTGGGCCAGGGACTTCCAGTCGGCCATGAGTTGGGCGTCCCGCGCCGGGTTGCCCCGCAGCTTGTCAATGCGCACCACCGCCGCATTGAGGTAGCGGGCGAAGTGGGCCAGCCGTTCCCAGGGAAAAGCGACCAGGAAATCCTTGGGCATCAGCACCGCCGCCTGGCTCTGGATGTCCGCCACCACGTCAGGGAAGGTCTTGAGCCCGGCCACCCGCTTGGTGAGCGTGGCGTGCTCGGTCAGCAACTGCCCGGCCAGCCGCATAAGTTCCTGGGCGACCAATGTGATGCGCGGCTTGGCTTCCTTGGCGCGCTGCTCGAAGGCCTCGGCGGTGGTCGGGAGCGGGTCGAGCAAACAGGTGCGGGCCAGGGTCGCCGCCACAAGCTGGGCTTTGAGTTCGGCCTCGGTGCCAAAGGGAATGAACTGCAGGGCGAGTTCCCGCAGGCCCGGCAGCCTTTCGATGGCCCGCATCTGATCCTTGAGCGTAAGGGCGAAAAGCCGCGCCAGGCCCTTGCGGTGCACGCGGGCCGCTTCCTCCGGGGTGTCGAAGGGGCGAATGCTGACCGATTCGCCATCGTCGTGCAGCGCCGGAAAGCCGATGACCTCGCGGTTGCCGATCTTCACTTCGAGGAGTTCGGGCAGTTCGCCGAAGCTCCAGGCGGTGAGCCCGGTTTGCAGCCCCACTCCCGCCATTTCGCTTGGCGCCGGCGCCGACGCGACCTTGAGCGCGGGTCCTGCGGCCGGGCCAACCTCGGCGGCCTTCACCCCCGCCGCCTGGAAGGCCGCGGCGATCTGCCCATGGAAGCGCGCCCGCAGCTCCGCCAGGTTGCGCGACTGGGCGAGCACCCGGCCGTGCTCGTCCAGCACGCGGAAGTTCATGAAGCAGTGGGGGTTGAGATTCTCCGGGCGGAAGCTCTCCAGCGGCAGCTTGAGGCTCACCCGCTCCTCGACGAAGCGCTGCAGCGCGCGCAGCAAGGGCTCACCGCAATCCAGTTCGCCGGCCTCGAACAAGTCCATGAAGGCCGTCGCGCTGTGGCTGATGGGTTGCAGGCGATGACGGTGCTTTTGCGGCACGGTCTTCAGGAGCGCCGTCACCTTCTCCTCCAGCAGCCCCGGCACCAGCCACTCGCAGCGTGCGGCGGAAATCTGATTCACCATGGCCAGCGGTACGACCAGCGTCACCCCGTCGTCGGCCTCGCCCGGGGCATGCAAGTAGACGAGCTTGAGCTTCTGGCCCAGCACCGTGAAATTCGCCGGAAAGCGGTCGGTGGTCACCCCCTCCGCCTCGTGACGCATGAGCTGGTCGCGGGTGAGATGGAGGCACTTGGGCTCGGCCTTTTCGGCGCCCTTGCGCCAAGCCTCGAAGCTCGCCAGATCCACCACCTCGGGCGGAATCTTGGCATCGTAGAACGCTTCGATCAGGCCCTCGTCCACTAGCACGTCGGGGCGGCGGGTCTTGTGCTCGAGGCGCTCGATCTCCGCGACCAGGCGGCGGTTGTGGGCGAGGAACGCCATACCCCGCGCCGCGCCCTCGGCAATCTCACCCTGCACCAGCCCCTCGCGGATGAAGAGCTCGCGGCATAGCTCGGGGTCAATGGTGCGGTAATCCACGCCGCGCCGGCTGTACAGGGTGAGGCCGTGGAGCGTCGCCCGCTCCCAGGCGCGCACGGCGCCGGCGCCCTTCTCCCAGTGCGGCTCATAAACCTGTCGGCGCACGAGGTGCGCGCCGACCTCCTCCAGCCACTCTGGCTGGATGCAGGCGAGGCAGCGGGCAAAGAGGCGCGAGGTGTCCACCAGCTCCGCCGCCACGATCCACTTGCCGGCTTTCTTTGCCAGACTGGAGCCGGGGTGAGGCCAAAACTTGATGCCCCGCGCGCCGAGGTAAGCGCCGGCCTGGGGGCCCCGCGCACCGGCCTCCTCCTCGACTTTGCAGCCGAGATGGCCGAGCAAACCCGCCAGCAGCGCCTTGTGGATGGCCTCATAGTTGGACGCCAGCTCGCTCTCCTTCCAGCCGTGCTCGGCGCACAGGGTGTGGAGCTGGCCGTGCACGTCGCGCCACTCGCGCATGCGCAGATAGTTTAGGAAATGGCGCTTGCACCACTGCTTCTGCTGGTTGCCGGTCTCGTGGCGTACCACCTCGTCGTAGGCCTTCCACAGGTGGAGGAACCAGAGGAATTCGGAGCGCTGATCCTGCTCGCCGCCGCGGAACTTGGCGTGGGCCTGGTCGGCGGCGCCGGGGGATTCCGCCGGGCGCTCACGCGGGTCCTGCACCGACAGCGCCGCCGCGATGATGAGCATCTCGCGCAGGCAGCCGCGCTCGCGGGCGGCGAGGATCATGCGGCCGATCTTGGGGTCGAGGGGCAGCTTGGCGAGTTCGCGGCCCATGGCGGTGAGGCGTTGCTCCTCATCCACCGCCCCCAATTCGGTGAGCAACTGGTAGCCATCCGCCACCATCTTGGGCGGCGGCGGATCGAGGAAGGGAAAGGCGTCCACATCCCCCAAACCCAGGGATTTCATGCGCAGAATCACCCCGGCCAACGACGAGCGCAGGATTTCCGGATCGGTGTGGGCCGGGCGGCGGGTGAAATCGTCCTCGGCGTAAAGGCGGATACACACGCCGTCCATCACCCGCCCGCAACGCCCGGCACGCTGGCGCGCAGCGGACTGAGCGATGGGCTCCACCTGCAGCTGCTCGACCTTGTTGCGCGCCGAGTAGCGCTTGACCCGCGCCAGCCCCGTATCCACCACGTAGCGGATGCCCGGCACGGTGAGGGAGGTTTCCGCCACGTTGGTGGCCAGCACCACGCGACGACCCTTGGCGGGCGCGAAGACGCGGCCCTGCTCCTGCGCGGACTGACGGGCGAAGAGCGGCAGGATCTCGGTCTGCGCCGCGTGGCGGGCCTTCCTCAGCGCCTCGGCGGCCTCGCGGATCTCCCGCTCGCCGGGCAGGAACACCAGCACGTCGCCGGGGCCGGCGCGCTGGGCCTCGTCCACCGCATCGACCATCGCGTCGTAGAGGTCGGCGCCCTTTTTCTTCGGGTCACTGGATTCGGTTTCCTCCACCGGGCGATAGCGCAGCTCGATGGGAAACAAGCGGCCGGAGACCTCGATCACCGGCGCGGGCGTGCCGGCGCGATCGGCGAAGTGCAGGGCGAAGCGCTCGGCATCCAGGGTCGCCGAAGTGACGATCACCTTGAGGTCCGGCCGCTTCGGCAGCAACTGGCGCAGGTAGCCGAGCAGGAAATCGATATTGACGCTGCGCTCGTGGGCCTCGTCGATGATCAGGGTGTCGTAGGCGGAGAGCGTCGGGTCGCCCTGGGTCTCGGCCAGCAGGATGCCGTCGGTCATGAGCTTGATGTAACTCTGCGGCCCGATGCGGTCGGTGAAGCGGATCTTGTAGCCCACCGCGTGACCGAGATCGGATTTCAGCTCCTGAGCGATGCGGGTCGCCGTGGCACGCGCCGCCAGACGCCGGGGCTGGGTGTGGCCGATCAGCCCGGCTGCGCCGCGCCCCAGCTCCAGGCAAATCTTGGGCAACTGGGTCGTTTTACCCGAGCCGGTTTCGCCGCACACGATCACCACCTGATGAGCGCGAATCGCCTCGGCAATCTCCTCACGGCGCTGGTTGACCGGTAGCTCCGGCGGAAACTCTGGCCTTGGCAGGTGGGCCGCCCGCGCTGCGCGGCGGGTCACCGAAGCCAGGACCTCCGCCGCCAAGGCCTCCGGCAGATCCGCCAGGTGACGCGGCCGGCCCTTGACCCCGCGCAGGCGGCGGAGCAGCATAGCGCGGTCCGCCGTCAGGCAGTGGTTCAGGAGCGAGAAAGGATCAGCCGGCAATCCGGCAGGCAGCAGTTCCGACACGGGCAGATTCGAGGAGCGGTGCGAGGCCGCGTCAGGCGCGGAAGAGGGAAACGGTCCAGATACCCAGGCCGGTCATGGCCAGGGAGCCGAAGAGGTGGGTCGTCGCCGACACTGCGGCCCAGCCGTAAAAACCGGTCTGGAGGAGGTGCACCACCTCGGCGGAAAAAGACGAAAAGGTGGTGAGGGCCCCCAGGAAGCCCGTCACCACCGCCAGACGGGCCTCCGGCGGCACCTCCGGATGTTGGGCGAAAAAGGCCACCGCAATCCCGATCAGGTAGCCGCCGATGAGATTGGCCGCCAAGGTCCCCATGGGCAGATGGGCAACCAGGGGATTCAGCCGCAGGCCCAGCCACCAGCGCAGCCACGCGCCGCACATCGCGCCGCCACCGATGGCGAACAAAGCTAGCCAGGGCATGGCGAACTCCGAAGTAACTTGGCCGCATGGGTACCGCCCATGGCCGGCAACCGCGAAACGCAGGAAAAGATGAGGGGGAAACGACCCATGGCGGGACAGACGGAAGGAAAATCCGGCCAAGTCTAGGGCCGGGGCTTTCCCAGGGCAACCCGTGGCTGCCCCTGACCGACCCGCGCGGTGCTACTTCACGAAGGTCACGGGTCGAGCAATATGGAGGAGCACGTGCTGGGCGACCGAGCCCATCAACATTTTCCGCAGTCCTCCGCGACCGTGGGTGCCCATGACCAGGGCGTCGAAGCCCCGCTCGTCGACATACCGGGCGATGGTCACGGCGATGTGCCCCACCGCGATGTGATCGGTGTGGGCGAGGCCAGCCTCGTCGAGCCGACGGGCCGCCTTGGCCAGTTCGGCAAGCCCCTCTTCGCGGTAATAATCCTCCAGATCGCGGGGATGGACGAACAGGCGAACGTGGCCCGACTCGACGGGGATCCGGACATTGAGAACGTGGATGTCCAGGGCGGCCCCGCACCGCGCCAGGGCGATCACATGATCCACGGCCCGATCGGCGACCTCGGAACCATCCACCGCGACGAGCATCTTCATGACGGCCACCTCACGACTTGTCCGGATCCGGACGCAGGGGAATCTCCACGGTGGGCCCACGCCGGCCCGCCACCCGCCGGGCAAGCCAGGAGCCCAGGGTCACCACCACCACCGCTCCACAGGCGGCGGCCGGGTAATGCCAGTCCTGGGGCGCCGCCAGCCGGCGGGCCACCGCCGGGTCTCCCACCGCCATGCCCCCCGCGATCCAGCCCAGCAATCCGCCGCCGAAAGTAATCACCCAGGGGAAGCGGTCCATCAAGTGCAGCACGATCCGGCTGCCCGCCACGATGATGGGAATGCTGACCAGGATGCCGAACACCACCAGGGTCATGTCGCCGTGGGCGGCGCCGGCCACCGCGATGACGTTGTCGATGCTCATCACCGCGTCGGCCACCACCACCGTGCGGATCGCCCCCAGCAGGTTGGTACTGCCCTCAACGCTGCCGTGGGCGCCCTCCTCCTCGGGGATGAGTAGCTTGACGCCAATCCAGACCAGGAGCGCCGCGCCGGCCAGCTTGAGGAACGGGAGCTCCAGCAGCTTCACCGCAAAGAAGATCAGGGCGATGCGGAGGGCGATGGCCCCCACTACCCCCCAGAAGATGCCCATGCGGCGCTGGGCTTCAGGCAGACGGCGGCAGGCCAGGGCGATGACCACCGCATTGTCCCCGCCCAAGAGAATGTCGATCGCGATGATCTGCGCCAGGGACAACCAGAATCCACCATCCTGCAGAAACGCCAACCCGCCCTCCCCGTGTCCGCCCCACGATGCCGGACCCCATTGTCCCCGATCCGTCCGGACGGCGGAATGGCCGCCTGGTCATCAAAGCTTCATTGACCCGTCACGCCGGTGCAGCGCGGTGATGCGCGCGGCCTCGGCCGTCTGGGCCTGCCGTGGGACAATGCAGGCTGACGAACCGAGGCCTTCCAATGCTGCAATTCGCCGCCAACCTGTCCCTGCTCTTTGCGGACCGCCCGTTCCTCGACCGTTTCGCCGCTGCCGCGGGGGCCGGTTTCCGCGCCGTCGAATTCCAGTTTCCCTACGCCTGGAGCGCCGAGGAAATCGCCGAGCGCCAAGCCGCCGCAGGCGTGGCGGTGGTTCTGCACAACCTGCCAGCCGGTAATTGGGAAGCCGGTGAGCGGGGCATCGCCTGTCATCCGGATCGTATCGCGGAGTTTCAGGACGGGGTCGGCCGAGCCCTGGCCTACGCCGGCGGTCTGGACTGTCCGCGCCTGAACTGCCTGGCCGGGATTCCCCCCTCGCAGGTCGGCATCGAGACGGCCCGCCGGACCCTGGTGGAGAATCTGCGCTTCGCAGCCCGTGCCCTGGCGGCAGAAAATCGGCAACTGCTCGTCGAACCGATCAATACCCGTGACATTCCGGGCTTCCTGATTGCCCGCAGCGATGACGCGCTGCGCCTCCTGGACGAGGTGGGGGAGCCCAATCTGGCGATCCAGTACGACATCTACCACGCCCAGCGCATGGAGGGGGAACTCGCCGGAACCCTCGCTTCCCTGTTGCCACGGATCGGCCACATCCAGCTTGCCGACAATCCCGGCCGCCATGAGCCGGGAACCGGCGAAATCAACTTCACCTGGCTTCTCCCCCGCCTCGACAGTCTGGGCTATGAGGGCTGGATCGGTTGCGAATACCATCCCGCAACGAGTACCGAAGCCGGCCTGGGCTGGCTGCAGCCCTTCTTCGCCAACGCCCCCGGCTGACCGGAACGTAGGGATGGCGACTCCGGCTCAGGTCAGCAAAACCCGGGCGAATTTGCGCTTGCCGACCTGCAGCACCACGGTCTGACCGCCCGCGAGGACCAAGGCCTTGTCGGCCACCCGCTCGCCGTCGAGCCGCACCCCGCCCTGGTCGATCATCCGCATGGCCTCGGAGGTGCTGCCGGTAAGTCCCGCCTGGCGCAGCACCTGGGTCACCACCATGCCCGCCCCGACCGGAACGCTGACCTCCGGCATCTCCTCCGGCATCACGCCGCGCTGGAAGCGGGCGGCAAAATCCTCCACGGCCGCCTGGGCGGCTGCGGGCCCGTGGAAGCGCGCCACCAGCTCCACTGCCAGGGCGATCTTCACATCACGGGGATTGCGCCCCTCGGTCACCGACTGACGCTGCGCTGCGATGTCGGCGCTGGGCAGGAAGGAAAGCAGTTCGTAATAGCGCCACATCAGGTCGTCGGAGATCGACATGACCTTGCCGAAAATTTCGCCAGGAGGCTCATTGATGCCGATGTAGTTGTTGAGGGACTTCGACATCTTGTTCACGCCATCCAGCCCTTCCAGCAAGGGCATCATGAGGATGGTCTGCGGTGTCTGCTCGTGATGACGCTGGAGTTCCCGACCCATGAGGAGATTGAACTTCTGGTCGGTACCTCCCAACTCCACGTCGGCCTTCAAGGCCACGGAGTCATATCCCTGGCAAAGGGGATAGAGGAATTCGTGCAGCGCGATGGACTGGTTGGCGGCGTAACGCTTGGCGAAGTCGTCCCGCTCCAGCATCCGCGCCACGGTGTGGTGGGCCGCGAGGCGAATCATGCCGGCAGCGCCGAGCCCATCCATCCACTCGGAATTGAAGACCACCCGGGTACGCTGCGGGTCGAGGATCTTGAACACCTGGTCCTGATAGGTCCGGGCATTCAGCTCGATCTGCTCCCGACTGAGAGGGGGCCGGGTCGCATTCTTGCCGGTGGGATCGCCGATGAGGCCGGTGAAATCGCCAATCAGGAAAAGGATCTCATGGCCCAGGTCCTGAAAATGGCGCAGCTTGTTGATCAGCACCGTGTGCCCGAGGTGAAGATCTGGCGCAGTGGGATCGAACCCCGCCTTGATGCGCAGGGGTCGCCCCGTGGCCAGTTTCTCGGCCAACTCGGCCTCTACCAGGATTTCTTCCGCCCCGCGCCGGATCAGCGCCAGGGCGTCGGACACATCGCCCATCATTCACCTCGTTACATTCCATCGGACCGGCTTGGCAGAGGTCTTTGCTAAAATGCCGACCTTTTATGCCCAAGGGGGAGGTGCCGTGCCGGAAAAGCATCGGATTCTAGCCCAAGTCCGGCGGCCCCTCGCGGCCCGGGCGTTCCTGGCGGTCGGCGCGACCGTCGCCTCGGTGTCGGTGATCGGCGCCCTCAGTTCGACCCCCGACCCTGGTCCTCTGAAGCCCTATCGGGTTGTGGAGCCTCTGACGCTGGATGCGAAGGTGGCCGCCACGGGTAGCGAATTACCCTTCATCCGCGAAGAACTCGTCAAATCTGGGGATTCCCTGCGAGCCCTGGCCGGGCGGCTCGGCATCGACGACGACGCGGCGCTGGACACCCTCATGGCGCAAACCGAGGTGCGCCGCGGGCTTGGCAGCCTGCGCGCCGGGTTGGCCGCCAGCGCGGTGGTGGACACGACGGGAAGGCTGCAGAATCTGGCGCTTCCCTTGGGCACGAACGGCGAGCGCCTGAACATTCGCCGAAACGGCGATGAATTTCTCGTGGCCCGCGTGGGCGCCCCGGCCCCGACCGGCCTGGACATGCGCAGTGGCACGATATCCAGCTCGCTCTACGCGGCGACCGATGCCGCGGGCGTGCCGGACGCCGTGGCCAATCAGTTGGTGGAACTCTTTGGCACGGAGATCGATTTTCACACCGACCTGCGCCGGGACGACGCCTTCCGGGTCGTCTTCGAGGTGGCTCTTCAGGATGGCCGTGCAGTCAGCGCAGGGCGCATCATCGCCGCCGAATTCATCAATCAGGGCCACACCTACCGCGTCTATCTGTTCCGCGATGGCGACGGGCGCGAAGACTACTTCACCGATGCGGGCCGTAGTCTGCGCCAGGGCTTCCTGCGCTCACCCCTGGAATTCTCCCGGGTGACGTCCGGATTTTCTCTCCGCCGCCATCCCATTCTGCAGACCTGGCGCCAACATCAAGGCGTGGACTTTGGTGCCCCCATCGGAACCGCGGTCAAGGCCACCAGCGACGGGACCGTGGATTTCGTCGGTAATCAGCGCGGTTACGGCAACATCGTCGTCCTGCAGCATCGGGAGGGCTATTCCACCGCCTATGCCCATCTGAGCCGCTTCGTCGGCGGCTTGCGCAAGAACACCGCGGTGTCCCAGGGCCAGGTGATTGGTTATGTGGGTCAGACGGGATGGGCCACCGGGCCCCACCTCCATTACGAGTTCCGGATTGCGGGGGTTCCGAAGAATCCGCTCACCGTCGCCCTCCCCAACGCCGCCATCGCCCCCCAGGCCCTGGGCCAGTTTCGCAGTCACATCGGGCCATTGCGGGACCGACTGGTGCTCCTCGCCCACGCGGGGACGTCGCCGGTGCCCCGCTAGCGCCGGGAACAACAAAAAAGCCCGGCAGAAACGCCGGGCTTTTTTTCCCCCTCGATGGGGGATGGTTGCGATCAGACCGAAAACGAGGACCCGCAACCACAGGTACTGGTGGCGTTCGGATTACGGATCACGAACTGGGAGCCTTCCAGACCCTCGGAGTAATCGATCTCCGCGCCAACCAGGTATTGATAGCTCATGGGATCGATGAGCAGGGTGACACCGTTCTTTTCCAGGGCGGTATCGTCGTCATTGACGACCTCGTCGAAGGTGAATCCGTATTGGAACCCCGAGCAGCCCCCGCCGGTCACGAAGACCCGCAGCTTGAGCTCGGCATTGCCTTCCTCTTCGATCAACTCCCGCACCTTGTTGGCGGCACTATCCGTGAACACCAGGATCTCCGGGGTTTCGGTTACGACTTCCATGCTTCTCTCCTTACCGCGCGCCGGACGTCCCGGTCACGCCATTTATTGGGATTTGACTCTGCTTCGAGGCGAGGGGTCCGCCAGAGTTCCATTATGGCATCAACGGGACCTGATCAATCCCGCAATGCTCGTCCAGGCCGAACATGATGTTCATGTTCTGCACCGCCTGCCCGGCCGCCCCTTTCACCAGGTTGTCGATGACACTGAGGACGACCACGGTGTCGCCCCCCTGGGGACGGTGTACGGCGATGCGGCAGATGTTGGAGCCGCGGACGGAACGGGTCTCTGGGTGGCTGCCCTTGGGCAGCACATCCACGAAGCGCTCCCCGGCAAATCGGCTCTCGAAGAGTCCTTGAAGGTCCGCCTCGGCCGTCAATCGGGCGTACAGCGTGGCATGGATGCCGCGGATCAGAGGCGTGAGGTGGGGCACGAAGGTCAGGCCCACGGCCTGGCCAGCCGCCATGCGGGTGAGGCCCTGACTGATCTCGGGCAGATGGCGGTGACCAGCCACGCCATAGGCTTTGAAGGTATCGGATGCTTCGCTGAACAGGGTATGGACTTCGGCCTTACGACCGGCGCCCGAAACCCCGGATTTGGCATCCGCCACCAGATGGGCCAGGTCCACCAGGCCAGCCTCGACAAGAGGTAGAAAACCGAGCTGGACGGCAGTGGGGTAGCAGCCCGGATTGGCTACCAGCCGCGCGCCGCGAATGCGTTCGCGGTTCAACTCCGGCAGGCCATACACCGCCTCGGGCAGGAGTTGCGGCGAGGCGTGGGTCATGCCATACCACTTTTCCCAGGTCGCGACATCGGCAATGCGGAAGTCGGCCGCCAGATCAATCACCCGCACGCCGGCGGCCAGGAGTTCCGCCGCCTGCTGCATGGCGATCCCGTTGGGCGTGGCGAAGAAGACGACGTCACAGTCCCCCAGGCGCGCCACGGCCGGAGTCTGAAACACGGCATCCACCCGCCCGCGCAGGCTTGGGAACATATCCGCCACCCGCTGCCCGGCTTCGCCGCGGGAGGTGATTGCCGTCAGGCGCACTTCCGGATGCTGGGCAAGCAGACGGAGGAGTTCGACCCCTGTGTATCCCGTTCCGCCAACAATTCCGACCTTGATCATGATCGCTCCACCTTCGTCATCAAATTAGCCGCTCAGGCCACCCACGACCCACCAAAGCAAAAGCCGCCCGCGGGCGGCTTTCTTCCATCCATTGGGCACCACCCGATTGGGGTTAGCGCTTGGAGAACTGCTTGCGCCGCCGGGCTTTGTGGAGACCGACTTTCTTCCGTTCCACTTCCCGGGCATCCCGGGTCACGAAACCGGCTTTGCGCAGAACCTGCTTGAGCTCGCCATCGAAATCGATCAGCGCGCGGGTGATGCCGTGGCGAACGGCACCGGCCTGGCCGGATTCACCACCACCGCTCACGTTGACCAGGACATCGAAGCGGCCTTCATTGTCGGTCAGGACCAGAGGCTGGCGCACGATCATGCGGCCAGTTTCCCGGGAGAAAAATTCATCCACCGGCTTGCCGTTCACGACAATCTTGCCGGACCCGGCCTTCATGAAGACCCGGGCCACCGCGGTCTTGCGGCGACCGGTACCGTAGTTGTAAGTGACAGCCATGATCGGCTCCTATCAGATCTCGAGAACTTGAGGCTGCTGAGCGGCGTGGGGATGCGCGGCGCCCTTGTAGCACTTGAGCTTCTTCAGCATGGCGTAACCGAGAGGCCCCTTGGGGAGCATGCCCTTCACGGCCTTCTCCAGAACACGCTCGGGGAAGCGCTGCTGAAGCTTCTGGAAATTGGTTTCGTAGATCCCGCCCGGGTAACCGGAATGGCGGAAATACTTCTTGTCCTGGGCCTTGCTGCCCGTCACGCGGAGCTTTTCCACGTTCACGACGACAATGAAGTCCCCGGTATCCACGTGGGGGGTGTAGATGGGCTTGTGCTTGCCCCGCAGGCGGCGAGCGACTTCAGCGGCCAGCCGACCAAGCACCTTGTCCGTCCCGTCAACGACGAACCAGTCGCGCTTCACTTCATGCGGCTTGGCAGAAAAGGTTTTCATCGATGTTCCTCGATCCATGACGCGGCCGCGCAAGACAGGCGATCGCAGAAAGCCGCAGATATTAGCCTGAGGCAGGATGGCTGTCAAACCGCTCTTGCGGCTGAATCACCCACACCCCAGACACGAAAAAAAACGCAGTCCGTGAGGACTGCGTTAAATCCACACCAAAGGAGGAGGGTGGAGGAGACATCGACTGGATCCAAGTGCATGCGATCCCACTGGCACCGATTATCCTTAGCCCCCCCCCGCATTAGCAAGATATTTTTGTGCAGTGCCGCATAAATCTTTCTATTATTTAATAAGCTTCATTTATGCCGAGAAGTGAAAACAGCCAGAACCACGATATAGCGTCATTCCAGAGAATCCAATTGTGGATTCCATAATTTAATTGAATTTGCCGGGCTAATTCTCGACGGAAAACACGCCCATCGCAGGGCGACATACTATTCAATTAATCGATCGATTTGCCGTGTTGCACACGATTGCATGTCGGCAACCCGGGCTGACGCTAGAATCCGGGCCTGCAGGGCGGCAAGCCCATCCAATGACCACCGACAAATTCTGGACAAACGTATGGACTGCACTATCAAGTGGGTGAGCGACATGACCTTCCTAGCTGAGACCGGCTCCGGCCATACGGTCACGATGGATGGCGCCCCGGATGCCGGGGGGCGCAATCTCGCCGCCCGCCCCATGGAACTGGTTCTCGCCGGCACAGGGGGATGCACCGCCTTCGACGTGATGATGATCCTCAAGCGTGGGCGCCATGATGTGCGGGACTGCCAGGTTCGCCTGGAGGCCGACCGGGCGGAGCAGGACCCCAAGGTCTTCACCCACATCCGTATGACCTATACCGTCAGCGGGCGTAACCTGAAACGGGAAGTGGTGGAGCGTGCCGTCAAGCTTTCGGCGGAAAAATACTGCTCCGCCTCGATCATGCTGGCCAAGGTGGCCGAAATCTCTCACATCGTCGAGGTCGTGGAAGCTCCCGCCTGAGTCGTTGCACTGCGACCCGGCGCGCCAAGCTGCCGCCTAGAGGCGGTGGGCCAGCGTGGTCATTACCCGTGAGGCGAGCTTCATTCCAATCTTGACCGGCTCCGGAAGAGGGTGCGCACCCAGGCCCTCGGCAGTCCGCGCGTGGCTCACCTCATCGTCCTTCATCTGCGCGACGATGGCCCGGGACCGCTCGTCACCGGCAGGGAGACGATCCAGGTGACTGGACAAATGCGCCTCAACTTGCCGCTCGGTTTCAGCCAGGAAGCCAAGATTCCAGCGATCCCCAAAAGCGCCAGCGAGCAATCCGATCGCCAAGGAGCCCCCGTACCAGAGGGGATTGAGGAGGCTCTTGCGGCCGCCCAACTCGGCGATTCGCTTTTCCGTCCAGGCGAGGTGTTCGGTTTCCTCCCGGGCGGCCTGCTCGAGCGCGCGGCGGGAAGTCTCGTCCCGGGACATGATCGCCTGGCCTTGGTAGAGGGCCTGGGCGCAGATTTCACCGCAGTGGTTCACCCGCATCAGCGCGGCGGCTTCGGCCCGTTCGTCTTCGGTCAACAGGGGGTCCACCAAGGCCTCGCCCGGGTGAGGGCGCACCGAACGCGCCTGCGCAAATACGGTTCTCAGTCCCTTGTCGAATTCGGTGATCAGGGTATCGATCATCACAGAGGTCCTCGGTCGTCGAGACTCGGCGTGAGCATGCGCATGCCTTCCCGCTCGATCTTCGCTCGAATGGCTTTTGCGTCGCCCACGAGGGTCACGCCATCACAGATGAAATCCTGGGCCAACGCCGCCTGGGCCCGGTTGTAGGTGGTAAAGCGGATCGGCCCCCACTCGGAATTGCGGGATGCCCGCCACTCCCCATTCGCGTCAGCCACGGCATAAAGCCGGTGCTCGCCGGTGGCGCAGCGGATCCCCTCGTAGGTACGGTTTTCGGCGCCCCGCGGACTACGGATCACCAGCGCATAGCGCACCACCCCGTCGCTGCCGACCGAGAGCGTCGCGACATCGACCCAGTATGAGTTGGGATTATTGGCAGCCACGAAGAACTGGCGGAGATCCTGGCTCCGGGGCGGCGCGGGAAAGGTCACGCCCTCCTCCACCCAAGGCTCCTCATTCCGATCGATCAATAACCCTGCCTGGGCGCCCCACGCCACTCCGAGGGCAACCCCGGCCACCATCCACATCGTCCGTCGCAGCTTCAAAACCCACAACCCTCCGCACGGCGTCAGGAATTCCGAGGCACCACAATGGCGGCGGCCCGTCCCCGCGGACGCCTCGCCCACGCTGGGAAGCCATGATTGTCCCCCGCCCGCCGGGCCCTTCGCAATCCTTGCCCCGCCGCAGCCCGACTCCGCAAGGTCCGCGCCCAAAAAAGAGCGCCGAACGAATGCCGGCGCGAAGGAGGGAGGTGCGGTGATTGTTGTGAGACAAGGCGGCCCGGCCCACGCCCCCCGCACTGGAGCCCGGCACGACTGAGGCACGTCCCCGGATGCCGCCCCGGGAGGGCGCGGACTAGAGCGCCCGGGCCGTCATTTGCTTGGCGATGTACTCGGCCTGGCGAATAGCGAGAGTAACGATGGTGAGGGTCGGGTTCTCCGCCGCTCCGGTGGTGTATTGGCTGCCATCGGAGATGAAGAGATTGGGCACGTCGTGGGTCTGTCCCCACTTGTTGCAGACCCCATCCCGCGCCTTGGCGCTCATCCGGCACGTCCCGAGATTGTGGGTCGAAGGGTAAGGCGGCACCTCATAGACCTTCTTCGCCCCGACCGATTCGTAGAGCGCCTTGGCCTGCTTGTAGGCGTGCTGGCGCAGGGCGATGTCATTGGCGTGGTCGTCGTAATGGACATTGGGGACGGCCAAACCCCATTGGTCCTTCTCGGTGGCATGAAGCGTGACCCGGTTGGACTCCTGCGGCATGTCTTCGCCAACGATCCACAGGCCCGCCATGTGGGCATAGTTGTCGAGGGCCTCGCCAAAATCCTTGCCCCAACCCCCCGGGTTCAGGAAGGCCGCCATGAAGGGTAGGCCGAGGGACAGGGTCTCGAACTCGTAGCCGCCCGCGAATCCCCGCTTGGGATTGTGCTCGGCCTCGTCCTGGATGATTCCGGCCATGGTCGTGCCCCGGTACATGTGCACCTCTTCCTTGAAGGTGGCATAGACCGACCCCGTGGTGTGGCGCATGTAGTTCTTGCCGACCTGGCCGGAGGAGTTCGCCAGCCCGTCGGGAAACAGGTTGGAGGCCGAGAGCAGCAATAGCCGTGGCGTCTCGATGGAGTTGCCCGCCACGCAGACCACCTGCGCCTTCTGGCGCCGGCTCTTGCCATCCTTGTCGAAATAGACGACGGCGTTCGCCCGGCCCTTGGCGTCATGTTCGATGCGGGCCACATGGCACTCCGTGCGCAATTCAAGCTTGCCGGTCTGTTCCGCCGCAGGAATTTCCGTGTACAGCGTCGACCACTTGGCGCCACTCTTGCACCCCTGGAAGCAGAAGCCGTACTGCTGGCAGGAGCCGCGGCCGGCCCGGGGCTGGCTGTTGATGGCCATATGGCCGGTGCTCGCGCCATAGCCCATCTTGCGGGCACCGTTGTAGAACACCTTGAAGTTGTTATTGCCGGGAAGCCCGGGGATATCGTGGGTGCGGGTCACCCCCATCTTGTCCTCGGCCCGGGCGTAATAGGGTTCGAGTTCCTTCAGGGTCAGGGGCCAGTCGAGGAGGTTGGCCCCCGCCATCTCCCCGTACAACGTCTTGACGTGGAACTCGTGTTCCTGGAAGCGCAACGAAGCCCCGGCCCAGTGAGTGGTCGTGCCGCCCACGGTCTTGCAGATCCACGCCGGCAAGTTGGGAAAGTCCTTCGCCACTCGCCACGAACCAGACGTAGTGCGCTTGTCGGTCCAGGAAAGCTGGCCAAAGGCCGCCCATTCGTCGTTGATGAAGGTCGCCGGGGACTGACGCTTGCCGGCTTCCAGGAGCACCACCTTGATGCCCTTCTGGCACAACTCGTTGGCCAGGGTTCCACCCCCCGCGCCGGAACCAATGATGACGACCACCGAGTCGTCTTGATGTGCGTAGGTAACCATGAATATCTCCTCCTGATTTTCTTTTGGGGTCAGGCGCCGGTGAAGGGCGCCGGACTGGCGGCGGGGGTCGGGTCGGGGAGCCACTTCAGATCGTTGAAGCCCCGCAGGAGGTAGCCTCCGCCGTGGTTGAAGGCGTTGCCTTCGTAGCCGAAGTGGGCGAAGGCCAATTCGTTGTTGTAGAGCGACACCACCGCTGTGCCATGGACCTTCTTGAAGAGCGGTGAGCCGGCCAGTCCGGCCACGATCTTGTCCTGGGCGGCCGGGGTGAGCTTCAACCACGCACCGCCGGCGGCCTTGTCGAGGGCGGCCGAACCATCCGCCAGCATCTGCTTGACCTCCGCCGATTTGGCGGCAGCCGCATCCAGATCCTTCACCACCAGCGCATACACCGCATCGTCGAGGGTGTCGTGGGGGAAGATGCGGCGGCAGAAGCTGAGCAGATTCCGCCCGGTCGCTTCATCAAGGGTGGACATCTCGAGGGCCCAGCTGCGGCTCGGTGCCAGGGCCATCAGCGCGCTAGACCCGGCCCACAGGGTGCCGAGCAGGACGCCACTGTTCTTGAGAAACGCCCGCCGGCTGCGGCGCGGAAAATCCTGGGCGTCGAAGGTGATCGGTTGTTCCGTCATGATTGTCTCTCTCCGTTGTTATTGGGGGTGCGGCTGGCCGCACCTACTGGTAGTGGCCGTGGCGCTGGAGGACTTCGATCTTGTAGCCATCGGGGTCCTGCACGAAGAAGAAGCGCGCGATCAGCGCCTCGCCATCCTTGAAGTCCTTCACGTCGGTCGGCCCCACGCCCAGGGCTGCCAACCGGTCGTGTTCAGCCATCACGTCGTCCACGCAGACCGCCACGTGGCCGTAGCCGGTTCCATGGGTGTAGGCCTCGGTGCGCCCCTTGTTGAGGGTCAGTTCAAGCTCGAAGTCGTTGTCTGCGTTGCGCAGATAGACCAGGGCGAAATCCGGAAAGTCGAGGCGGTAGGCTTCCGCCAGGCCAAAGGCGTCGCGGTAGAACGCGAGCGACCGGTCCAGATCGATGACCCGGATCATCGCGTGTATGAGTTTTGCCACGGGTGTCTCCCTTCGTTGATCACGAGGCAAGCGCCGGGACCAGGGACTCGAGGAGGGGAGTGACGCGATCCGACTCAGGGTGCCCTGCTTCGCCCGCGCCCGGCCCCGTCGCCGCGGCAGCTTGCGGGGTAGCTAGTGCAACGCCTGTGCCAAGCCGGCAGCGAGGCCTGATTTTTCTCGTAAGCAACTGTTTATTATTATTTTTTTAACACAGACCTAACCCCACCCCGGCTCTCCGGCCCCCGCCACGTCCCAAGATCGAACAGCAAGAAAAGGCCCGAAAAAATGAGCGGCTAATATTGGGACAAGCCGGAGAAGGCGCGGCAAATCGCCGCCCACGGCGGCCCGGTCACTGCGCTGGAACAGGTCGCGAAAGCAAATCTGCCGGGCCCCGTCTCGCCCTCCGCCCGCAGCAAATGGCCGAAAAAAAGCCTCCCCGATCGGGGAGGCTTCTTTGCCAATGACCAACAGTCGGACCGGGGTCACGAGGCCAACACGGGCCTGACTAATCGGCCCCGCGCTCGGTGTCGAGGGACCCACCGGCGGCCCGCACGAACTCCTCAAGACGGTAGCGCTCGATCTTGCGATACAGGGTGCTGCGGGAAATGCCCAGGAGGCGGGCCGCCTGGGCCAGATTGCCCTGGAAATTGATGACCGCCTTCTGGATGGCACAACGCTCCGCCGCCTCGAGGCTGGAATTTTCGGCGCCGGTCCCGGCCGGTTCGACCCGGGGTTTTCTGGGCGCTGCTGCAAGGATCTCTTCCGGCAATTCCTCCAGAGCCACTTCTGGCTCCGAAGACATCAGCAGCAGAGACTCGATGACGTTGCGCAGCTCCCGCACGTTGCCCGGCCAGCAATAGGCCCCCAGGGCCTCCATCACTTCGGGCCCCAGCCGCCGTGGCGCGACGCCATGGCGGGCGGAGAGATGCTCCAGGAAAAAAGCGACCAGAAGGTCCAGGTCCCCATCCCGGTCCCGCAGGGGCGGGATGCGCAGGCGGGTCACCCCGATCCGGTAGTAAAGATCCCGGCGGAAGCGCCCGGCCACCACCTCCTCCCGCAGATTGCGGTTGGTCATGGCGATGAGACGGACGTCCACCCGGCGGGGCTGGGTGTCCCCCAATCGGTAGATCACCCCCTCCTCCAGGGCCCGCAGCAACACCGGCTGGAGTTCCAGGGGCAGCTCGCCGATCTCGTCCAGACAAAGGGTGCCGCCATGGGCCAGCTCGAAACGCCCGGGCCGGCCGTCGTTGGTGGCCCCGGTGAAGGCCCCCCGGATATGGCCGAAGAGATCGCTGGCAATCAGTTCCTTCGAGGCCGCGCCGCAGTTGTAGGTGATGAACGGCCCGCCCTGAGATTCGCCGCCGTGGAGGGCCCGGGCAAACAGCTCCTTGCCCACGCCGGTTTCCCCTTCGACCAATACGGGCACCCGCTTCGAGGCGAGCTTGCGGCCCAGGCTGGTGGCCTCCAGCATCGCCGGGCTCTTGCCCAGGATATTGTCAAAGCAGGAGCGTTCGGGGTCCGCTTCTGAGCTTTGCTCCGCCAGCCGATGGGGCGTTACCGACCGCACGCCCCGCCCCGGCACCACCAGCAAAGCCCCAATCTGGCGGCCTTCGGTGGTCACCGGATGGAGCCATTCCGGGCGCAGACTGGTCGGCAGATGGCGGGCCCATTCCTCCACGTCGGCGTTGGGCTGAAGCCCCGGGACTCGCTCGCCGACGCCCACCCCGATGGGCACCCGCCCGGCGGAATGGATCAAGCGCCCCCGCCGGTCAATGGCCACCAGACCGGAGGCGTCCGACAGGGACAGCCGGCTCATGCATTGCTCCATCAGCCGCAGCCGCTCCCGCAGCGAGCCCTGGGAAAGGATCATCTCCAGGTGGCGGGCCACCGACACGGCCATGAGCAGGTTGTGGCGCTGATAGGTCTGGGGCGGGCCGGAAATATCGAGGACGCCGAGGAGCTCATTGGTCCCCGGCTCGAAGATGGGCGCCGCGGCACAGGTCCAACCCTTGATACCCTCGCAGAAGTGCTCCGCACCGTGGATCTGGGCCGGGCAGCGGGTCGCGAGCGCGGTGCCGATACCATTGGTCCCCACCGCGCCTTCGCACCAGTTGCCGCCGATCATCAGGTGAATATCCTGGGCCGCGTCGAGGGTCGCGTGGTCGCCGGTGGCGTCCAGCACCACCCCGTCGGGGGAGGTCAGGAGCATGATCGAACCGGACCCAGCGAGCAGTTGGGTCGTGGCCGTGAAGACACTGGACCAAGCCATCATCAGTTCGCGGTGGTGATGCCGCAGACGGCCCAGGGCATCCCCCCGGGCCACCAGGGGGGCCAGAACCCCTTCCGGCCGAACGCCGGCCGCCAGGCTGCGCGACCAGGAGTCGAGGACCGGCGAGCCCACCTGCCCGGAGCCGATTCGCTCCCCGGTCACAAACTTTTCCCATGCCGCATTGACGTCCCGGTCTGTCCGCAGGGGACGGGCTTCTAGGTGTTCCACCAAGCCGCTGTCCCCAGGGCCTGACATGGGCGGCGGAACGCCTCGGGAATTGCGATCCCGCATGTCTCTCTCCTTTGGGGCGACCGGTCTTATGCCGGATTGGGATGGCCCCTTTTTTCGTTTTGATGGGTCTAGCGCGCACCCGCGAGCGAGGGGCCGTCCACCAATCCGTCCAAGCATACGCCGAACGTGATAGCGGAAGCGCAATTTTCGCCCGCAGTCGGTGTAACCCTCCGCATTGGCGCGACCCGCCCCGGTGCGACGAGGGATTTAAGCCCCCCCGGTCAGGAACGCGAGGGGGGCCAGGCCGGATAACCAGATCACCAAGCCGGCGAGCCAAAGACCCAGCCCCACGGCACGCTGAATGCGCCGGCAGGCCCGCCGGGAGGGAACCCAGGCGAGCCGCGCGTCGCACAATGCCACTTCATTGAATGCTTTCTGCATCGATCTCTCCTCCTCGCTCCGACCCCGCGGGCGGGGCGCCATCGGCCCGCGGGGTCCGCCAAACCCGCCCTGTGCTCAATCCCGACCGAAGTGTTCGGCGCCGCCTCCGGTGGCGGCCCCCGCGGTCGGATCGACAAACTCGGGCTTCTTGGCCACCAGGGTCTGGGTGGTGAGGATCAGTCCTGCCACCGAGGCTGCGTTGCGCACGGCCGTGTAGCTCACTTTCACCGGGTCGATCACCCCGGCCGCCACCAGATCGACGAAGTTTCCGGTGCGGGCATCGAGACCGAACCCGGGCGCCGCCCGCATGGCTTGATCGACGATGGCGGCACTGTCGAGGCCGCAGTTTTCGGCAATGTGGTAGAGCGGGCGGGAGAGCACCCGCTGCAGCAATCGCACGCCTTGCTGCACCCCACCGCTGGTATGGGCGTGGAGTCTTTCGAGCTGACCCGCTGCCTGGAGCAGGGTCACCCCGCCGCCGGGTACGATGCCCTCCGAAATGGCCGCCCGGGCGGCGTGGATGGCGTCCTCGATGAGGAGAAGCCGACGCTTCTGCTCCACCGGGGTTGCGCCGCCGGCGAGGATCAGGGCGGTCCCCCCGGTGAGTTTGGCCAGACGATCCTGGAACTTGTCCCGTTCGATGTTCTGGGGGGCGAGCTCGAACTGCCGGCTGACCTGCTTGCGCCGGGCCGTGATCGCCTCCTGGCTACCGCCGCCGCCGGAGATGACGGTCTGGTTGGAGGAGATCCGCACTTGTCGGGCCGTGCCCAGATCGCCAAGGGTCACCGCCTTCAGGGTGCCGCCCAGATCCCGCGCCACCACCTTGCCACCGGTGGCGATGGCGATGTCTTCGAGCATCGCCTTGCGCCAGTGACCGTACTCGGGGGGGTGGATCGCCGCCACCGGAATGCCCCGCTTCTCCCGCCAGGCCATCAGGCTCACCACGCAGGCCGGCGCCACTTCCTCGGCAATGATCAGGAGCGGCCGCTTGGTGCCTTCCAGGAGGCCCTGCAGCACCGCCACCTCTTCGAGGGACTGGAGGCGCTGATCGCTCATCAGGATCAGCGGTTCCTCCAGCACCACCTGCATCTTTTCGACGTCGGTGACCATGTGATGGGAGAGATAGCCGCGGTCAAAGGCCATGCCGTCGAGGACTTCGAGGGTGGTTTCGACGGTGGTGCCAAACTCCACGTCCACGATCCCGTCGGGGCCGACCCGCTCCAGCGCCTCGGCCACCAGAGCGCCGGTGGACTCTTCATTGGCCGCCACCACCGCGACAGAAAAGACGTCTTCCCGACCGCGAACGGGGATGGCCATGGTGCGGAGGGCACCGATGGTTTCCTCCACGGCCAGTTCGAGGCCCTTCACCAAATCCACGGCTTTCGTGCCGGCTTTGAGGCAGGCCAGGCCCTCCTGGACCAGGGCGTCGGCCAGCACCGTGGCGGTGGTGGTGCCGTCGCCGGCCACCTCGTTGGTCTGGCGGGAGACTTCCCGCAGAACCTGGGCGCCAATGTTCTCGAAAGGGTCTTCGAGTTCGATCTCCGCCGCGATGCTCACCCCGTCGCGGGAAATGATGGGCGTGCCGATGGGGCGATCGATAATGGCGTTCATCCCCCGCGGCCCGAGGGTACCGCGTACGGCCCGAGCCATCTTGGACACACCCCGGGCCAGGGCTTCTCGCGCATCGTCGTCGTGCAACATGATGTTTGGCATGGGTCTCTCCTCCGAACGTCGTTTTGTTTTCCGTGGCGCTGCCCGTCAGGCTGACGGGAGCGCCATCGGCGGTTGTTGCCGCGCCGGGAGCCAGGCCCCCGGCGCCGGGCCTCACTCGTAGGCGAGGGCTTGGTCCATGTCGCCGAACAGCACGACGTTGTCATCGTCGATCATCACCATCCGCCCGTAGTGGGTGGAGGTGAAGATTTCGAAGAGGTGGGGGGTCATCTCCCGGCCGAGGGCTTCGCTGATCTCGGGCATGTTGAATTCGATCTTGCCTTCGCCGTCGATCCGGATCATGGCCGGCAGGTAGGTCACCTTGATGCCGGGCTTGGTGCCCATAAGTTCGGCGATGGCGCGGGCTTCCACGCTATCGTTCATGGTCACCCCGCACTGGTGGGAGATGGTTTGCTCGAACTTCATGTCCTTGATGGACTTGAAGATGTTGTCGCCGTGGTAAGCGCTCATCGTGGTTCCTTCGTAGGTAAGGGTTGGGGGCTCAGGCCTTGAACTCGGCCGGCAGCTCGAGGCCAAGTTCGCCGGTGATGGCGTGGATGCGCTCCTTGGCCCGGGCGAGGGCGTCCGGGAACTGGGTCACCTTGTGGTGGGGGAGCGACCACATGGGCTGGAGCTGCTGCGCGGCCTCGAGGGCGTTCTTGCCGTGACTGGCGAGCCACTTGTTGAAGAGCGCCCGGTTGTGGGCGCCGTGCACCGGGTCGTGGGCGAGGATGTGCACCAGTTCCGCCGTGTTGGCCAGGTTGCGCTGGTAGTCACCCTCGGCGGCAGAGATCACCGTCGGCGTGGTGAAGTCGTTCTGGGCGGCGGCCACCTGCATGAAGAAGCCGCTGCGCACCAGCTCGGCCACCATCGGCTCGAAGACGATATTCACCGCGAAGTACTTCTCGAGGTAATCCGGCGTGCCATTGATGCTCTCGATGGCCTTGCGGGTGCCCTGCCAGGCCGGGTTTTCCATCCAGTGCTGCTTGCCAAGATCCAGGTTCAACTCGGGCTGGTCGAGGGCGATCTCGGCGAGGTAGAGGGTCAGATCCTGGGCAAAGCGCAGCTTGTAGGACGAATTGGTGAGGATCGCGCTGTTGATCATCTGGGTGTAGCCATAGCGCTGGGCGTGCATGGTGGCCATGCCCAGGCCGAATTCGGCGTGCTTGTAGGCCCCCAGGTACTGCTCGAGGACCTTCACCCAGGCGCGGTCGAAACGCTTGGTGGCGCCGGAGCGGCGGGCGTTTTCGATGACGTTGGTGATCATCCCGCAGATGGTGGATTGACGCTGGTAGTGGGTCCGCTCCCACTCTTCATCGACGGCGCGGAACTTGTGCCAGTCGGAACTCTTCGCTTCCGTCCAGTGCTCGGAATAGGTGGGCGTGCCGTCCGGGAAGGAAATGATGAAATCCTGCAGCAGGTAGCGCTTCGGGTCCGGCTGGACATCCACCGTCACGTCTTCATAGTGGGTGGCGTGGCGGCCCTTGGGGGTGTAGTAGTTGTACTTGCGGCTGTCCCAGCCGACGAACTGGGCAGAGCCGGCCGCGCCGGATTTGACGGCCTGGGCCACGGCTTCCTGGGTCATTGCGTTCACTTATGTCTCCTTGGGTGTGTTGCTTTGGGTCTTGATGCGACGAGACGCTTTCCTCAGCGGACGGCCTGAGTGAATTTGTCGAAGTACATCTGGTCGGGGGGCACCCCCGCCATGTGGAGCACCGGGGTCACGGCATCGATCATCGGACCGGGTCCGCAGGTGTAGGCGTCGATGCTCTCCCCATCGAAGCCCTCCTCCTTCAGCACCTTGGCCACCACCTCGTGGATGAACCCGGTCTCGCCCGTCCAGGCGTCCTCGGTGTCCGCATCGGACAGGGCCGGGATGAAGCGGAAGTCCGGAATCTTCTTTTCGAACTCGGCGAACTGCTCCAGGTAGAACAAGTCCTTGCGAGTCCGGGCACCGTAGAAGAAGCGTACGGGCCGCTGCTCGCCGCTTTCGATGTGGTCGTTAAGGATCGACCACAGGGGCGACATGCCGGAACCGCCGCCGATGAGCACCATGGGCCCCGGCCGCTCTTCGCGGCGGAAGCAACCGCCGTAGGGACCCTTGACCAGAACCCGGTCGCCGGCTTTGAGGCCGTTGTCCAGCTCGTTGGAGAAGGCGCCGTTGGGGTACTTCTTGATGATGAAGGACACCCGCCCCGGCGCGCTGGGCACGCTGGCCATGGAGTAGGAGCGGGTAATCCCCTTCTCCGGCAGCGTGATATCAATGAACTGGCCGGCCCAGAAGCGGATCGGCTGCTCCAGTTCCACTTCGAGCTGGCGGATGTCGTGGGTGAGCGCGGCGACCGAGATCACCTTGCCCTCGAATTCCTTGACCGCGATGGAGCGGCGCATCAGGTCTTCGTCGTAGTTGAGCAACTCCACCGTGATGTCGGTGAAGGCCAGGGTCCGGCACAAGAGGACGTGGTTGGCGTTCCGCTCGTAATCGGGCAGGGCGAAGGTGGAGTACTTGAGCATCTCGACGTCGCCATCGATCAGCAGGGCCTTGCAACTGCTGCACTGCCCCTCCTTGCAGCCGTGCATGACGGCCACGCCCTGGCGGAAGGCCGCGTCGAGGACGGTCTCGCCTTCGGCGACCTCCATCTCGACGCCGACCGGCTCGAACCGGACGATGTGTACAGGGGTTTCGGACATGCGTGTCTTCCTCTTATCTAGGTCTTCGGCCGGAGGGCATCGCGGCGATGCCGCGGGGCGAGCCGCCCCGGCCGCCCGTTTTTTTAGTGGAACGGATTGATCTTGAAACCCGCCCGGTAGTCGGCGATGTGCTTCTCGCGCTGCTCGGGCGTCATGTTGCGCAGCAGGACCAGGGGGCTCTGGAGGGTGTGGCCCTTGATGTGATCCAGGGTCCACATGTCCTTGTTGTCAAAGCGCAGGTGGGGCTGGGAGACGAGGGTCTTGCCGTCGGAGCGGACGAAGCCGAGGTCCTTGATGCAGTCGGCCAGATCCCAGCCGTGGTAGCACTCTTCCCATTCGCGACGACCGCTGAAGCGACCCATGGCCGGCGTGGCGCGCCCTTCGTACTCGGCGCTGAAGGCCACCTTGTGGGTCCACCGGCAGAGATCGGAGCAGTAGGTGTAGAGCTTGCCGTCCACCTCGTCCACCACGAAGTCTTCGCGGATCAGGCAGGGCACCATGCAGCTCCAGCAGCGGTGCGGATAGACGTAGCCGTTTTCCTGGTCGAACAGAATGTTGGTCTCGCCCGGCACGCTCTTCTTGCCGTACCACTTCCAGAAGTCGCCGAACTCGGCATACCAGCCCGGGTACTTGTGCTCGAACCACTCGAAGTCTTTTTCCGTCTGGGCTTCGATCCGCCAGAAGTTCACCGGCCAGCCCACCGCGAAGAACTGGGCCACCTTGTGGTGGTAGTTCTTCTTGATCAGACGATCCCAGGCGGCGGCCACGTCGTCGTGGTGCACCTTGATGCCGTACTTCTCCAGCGGGAGCATGTAGGTGCGGTAGTAGTCCTCATAAATCCAGCGGTGCCACAGCTCGACGTAGGACTCCTTGCCCTTGTCGCGGTTGGTGGTGCCGTACTCGATCAGGGTGCCGACCGCCGCATCGATGATGCAGTGGTTCTGCCAGAAGGCGTAACGCAGGTCACGCTCCAGCAGGAGGTGGTTGTCCGGATCGTTGAGGATGGACATCAGCAGGGAGTGGCCATTGCCAATGTGGCGGCTCTCGTCGGATTGCACGGAGAGGAAGACGGTGGGCAGGGCGTAGTCGCCATTGCGGGCCGCTTCCGAGGGCATGGCCACGAAGAGGGTGTTGGTGAAGGCGGTCTCGGCCACGACCTGGAGATACACGTTGGCGGCGGTGATCGCGTCGCCGGTGAGGAAGCCCTCGCCAAACTGGCGGCCGATGGTGGTGGCGTAGCACTTGCCGAAGGCGGCCTCGGTGATGTCGAAGCCGGCCGGATCGATGTAGTTTTCCATGTACCACTTCTTCAGGTTCATCTGAATCGTGGAGTGGCGGAACTCATCGACCATCTGCATCGTGAAGCCGGTGCGCAGCTCCTCGCCCGGGGCCAGACGGGCCAACATGGACATGGAGCGGGCGGCGGAGATCTCGGGGAAGGGGATGATGGCCAGGAACAGCTTCATCCACTCGACCCAGCGCGCCTCCACGTTGCGGAACATGTCGCCACGCAGGGCGGCGTCCAGGGCGCCATAGACCCGGTTGTCCTTTTCCTCCTGCATCGGGAAGTAGGACCGCAGCACCTGCTTCATGGGGTCCTTGGGCTGACGGCCGATCTTGTAGTCAGTGGGGAAGGTCATGGCCTCCTGGACATAGGAGGGATTCCACCCCAGGTCGGCGATGCGGCGAGCCGCCTCGCCAATGCTGACCCCGCGCTGGGAGGTGATCTTGTTGAGGGTCAAACCAGCAGTCATTCGAATCTCCTTTGGCTCTCGTATTGGTGTGGCGGCTCCCCCGGGGAGGCAGGAGGTCGCCGCGGCGAGTCGATCCGCGCAACACCTCGGCACCGGCCCGCTCGCTCCGC
>JAEUNY010000038.1 GCA_016791005.1 Zoogloeaceae bacterium | reverse complement strand
TAGAGCGCGTTCACAGTAACCAGATATAAGCACAAGCCAGATGCAAGAATGCGTTGAATCGACTGGCGAGTTTGTCGTATCGGGTGGCGATGCGACGGAACTGTTTGAGGCGATTGAAGAATCGCTCGACGAGGTTACGCGCCTTGTAGCGGTGCCAGTCGACGCTGCGTTTGGCGTTGCGGTTGCACCGTGGCGGGATAATGGCCTGGGCGCCGGTGGCTTCGATGGTGCTGACCAAGGCATCACTGTCGTAGCCCTTGTCGGCGATGACCGCGCCAGTCGCAATGGCCTCGATCAAGGCCTCGGCTTGCGTGACATCGGCCGCTTGCCCGCCCGTCAGGATCAGCCGCAGCGGGTTGCCCAGGGCATCGACGCTGGCGTGGATCTTGGTCGTCAGGCCGCCGCACGAGCGGCCGATCGCCTGATCGCCACCGTTTTTTTGGGTGCCCCAGCCGAGTGCTGGTGGGCGCGAACCACGGTCGAATCGATAAAGAGCTCTTCCAGATCGGCCTCACCGCGCAGCGCCTGGGCCACACGATCCCATACGCCGTATTGCTCCCAGCGTGCGAAGCGCACATACACCGAGTGCCAGTTACCAAACACGGGCGGCAAATCCCGCCACGGATTGCCGACCCGGGCCGTGTATAACACCGCTTCTACGAACAGCCGGTTATCCGCCGCACGCCCTCCCTTGTCAGTTGGCTTGCCGGGAAGAAGATGCTCGATTCGTGACCACTGCGCGTCGCTCAACATTCGCCGATCCATTGATTACACCCAAAGTCCAGGATGTAAACACAAATCAACTACTGTGAACAGGCCCTACTCTGGGCTTGAACGAGCAATCCTCCGCCGCCCGGGAGATCGCCCAGCGGGTGGAGAATCTGGCCCACGACTCCGAGGTGGATGCCCACGCGGCCATCCGCATCGAGCAGACCGCCACCGAACTCGCCCAGGTCGCCCAGGGCTTGTCGGGCCTGACCGGGCGCTTCCGCATTAGCTGACCGGCCCGTCTCCCCGCCCCACGTGGGCGGGGTCGTTTGTCGCAAACCCGACGTTGGGTGGGGGTCTTAATCCCATCTTAATCAGTGGGTTGCGATCTGGTATCGGATTTGCTCATGTAGGAATGACCCCATGTCTTCCGGAGCGTCCGATGCCCAAACCCACCAAGCACGTCTTCGTCTGTGTCCAATCCCGTCCCCCCGGCCATCCCCGTGGCTCCTGCGGCGAGAAAGGCTGCGCGGACGTCTACAACACCTTTCTCAATGAGTTCCAGAGCCGCAATCTGTGGGGGCGCTTCTCCCTCACCAACACCGGTTGCCTGGGGCCCTGCAACCTCGGCCCTTCGGTGCTGGTGTATCCCGAAGGGATCATGTATGCCGGGGTCAAGCCGGCGGACGTGGTGGCCTTGATCGAGGAACACCTGCTGCTGGATCAACCCGTCGAACGCCTGCGGGCGCCGGCTGCAGTGTGGGGGTGAGCATGAGTCGCGAAGAATTCGGCGTGGGCGACATCGTGTTTTCCCGCATCGCCATCGAGAACGACGGCTGCATCCCCGGCATCGAGGCCGATGCGCTGATTGCCGCCCCAGGCGTGCGCGGGGTGGTGGTGAATTTCGGCCATGCCGAACTGGACGAACGGGAGGAGATCTACCTTGTCCGCTTCGAGGATGGCGCGGGCGATCTGGGTCCGCCGGTGGGCTGCCTGCCCGAGGAGCTCACCCAGGATGAAGTCGAGGCCCGGGCCCTCGTGGAGGCCGCATCATGAGCCGCATCGGCATCTTTTTCGGTACCGATACCGGGCGCACCCGGCGCTTGGCCAAGGATCTGGCCAAGGCCCTGGGCGATGCGGCCGAGTCCCCGGTCAATATCAACAAGGTCGCGCCCGAGGATCTGCTGGCCTTCGACGCCCTGATCCTCGGCACGCCCACCCTGGGCGAAGGGGCGCTGCCGGGCTTGGATACCGGCGGATCCATGGAAAGCTGGCTCGAATTTCTGCCCCGGGCCGCGGGGCTCGATTTGTCCGGCAAGGTGGTGGCGCTCTTTGGTCTAGGCGACCAGGACAAGTACGGCGAGCATTTCGTCAGCGCCCTGCGTCCCATCCATGACTGGGCCCAGGCTTGCGGCGCGACGCTGGTGGGGCGCTGGCCCGTGGACGGCTACGATTTCATCGAATCCGAAGCCGAGGAAGCAGGAGAATTCCTCGGTCTGGCCATCGACCAACACAACCAGGCCCATCTCACGGCGCCTCGGCTGGCCGAGTGGCTGGCCCAGATCCTTCCCGCCTTGCTGGCCGCCGCCGGGCCCGTCACCGTCGAATGAACCCCTGGGCGCTGGTCAAGGATCGCGGCATCAAGCGGGTGCTGATCCAGCTCCAGGACCGCCTCGGGCCCGACGCGGTCATGCTCTCCCAGCGCCGGGCCGATGTGCCCGAGGCCGTCACCCTGTGCAGCCCGTCGGTGCCCGGGCTGGGGGCTTTCCTGTTTACCTATGGTCAGGCGGAAGGGCGCTACGGCGTGCACCTGGCCTACCCCTTCCCCGATCCCGCGATCCCCGCGAGCATCGAAGATCTCACCGCCACCCGCCTCCTCGACCTGCTGACCCTCCATTTTGCGGACATTGCGGACCCGGTCCTGGACCCGTCACGGGCGCCCGGCGAACGCATCTCCTGAATCGATCTTTCCGCCCCGGGCGCGGCTAGGGCCAGACGGCCCGTACGTGTTCGGCCGCTGCGGGGCTCTGGCCCTGGGCGATGGGCGCCCCCGAGCGTTCCCACATGAGATTGCGGAGGGCGTCGGCGGGTACCGGCTCCGCAGACAAGACCATGACCAGGCGCATGCCGTCGCTGAAATAAGGGTCGTCGGTGAGATTCAGCCGGGGGGCATCCCTTGGCGCGGCACCGCTTCCGCCGACGAAGCCGAAGCGCGCCACGCCGCGCTGGGCGAGCAGGCTGTGGAGGAGGTATTCCCGCGTCGCGTCTACCTCGGGGTCGATGACGTGGGTGGTCAGGGTCGGGGATTTGGTGGTGAGTTTGACGCCGATGTCGCGGCTGACTTGCCCGACCCATACCGGGCGGCCTTCGAAGCGGAAGGGCGCGAGCCAGAGGCGGAGGTGATTGCGCTGGGAGATGGTGCGGCGGGCGCGTTGCAGGGCGAGGTCGTGGCCCCGGCCGAAGGTGTAGAGATTGCTCACGGGGGCCACCAGGTAGGGCGATCCGGTGAGCGCCGCCGCGATCTCCCGCCCGATGGAGGTGAGGCCGAGGCGATGGGTAAAGGCCCAACCGCTGCGGGAGAGCACGTACATCACCTCGGTGGATTCACCGACCAGGACGAGATTGAGGGGGTCGCCGGAATGGACTCCGGTGGGGTCGGTGGTGCAGCAGGGCAGGCTCTCCAGGGCCGCGCGGAACTGGGGGGCGCTCAGATCGGGCAGAGGGCGGCCGTCGTAGATGTGGTCCGGCTCCAGGCGCTCGTAGTCGAACTCGCCGTCGGGCAAGGCAATGGCGAGGCCGAACCGGAGTTCCCGCGGATGGAGGGGCCCCGTTCCAGGGGGGGCGCCCTCGTTCCAGGCGTCGCCCTGCAGGGTGATGTCCATGAAACGTCCGCCCTCGAGCTTGGGCAGGAAGAGGAATCCTTCCGACACCGTGACCGGCGGCAGGAAGACCCGGATCGATTCGTCCCGCATGGCCTGGCGCAAGCGATCCGCCTCGGCCGCGGGGACGTCGCCCTGGACCATGAGGGTGACTTCATCGGCGGAGTAGAAATCCGGATCGACGGTATTGCGGATGAACCACAGGCCGCGACCGGATTCGTTGCGGACGCGGATCCAGGCCGCCTGGATCTCCCGCTTGCCGAGGTCGACGCCAAAATGCCTGCGGGCCTCGCCGTCGGTGAGCAGCCCGGCCGAGACCGTGACCTGATCCTGGGTGCGGGATTGCACTCGGGTCAGGTCATCCGGGATGCGCAGTGGCTGACGGGTGAAACCCGCGCAGCCGGTGAGAAAGACCAGGAGGATGGCCAGCGCCCAGGGGGCGATCCGGCGGGGGGGAATCCAGGCGGTCATGGCGGAAGAGTCTCCGGCGTCGTTGCGGCGCGGGCGGTGGCGGCGACCACCCAGCGGAGGGTCGCCCGCAGCAGCGCCTCGCGGGGATAGTGGCGGCCCGACACCAGCTGACGGACCAGGATGTTGGGGTTGCGATCCAGGGGCAGGGCAATGTCCAGGTGGTCGGCGCGGGCCGTGGCGAGCAGGGTGCTGGCCGGCAGGATGGCGTCGCTGGCGATGATCTGGCCGTCGTTGCGGGGGTCCGCCGGCGCCAGAAGGCCCTTCGGCGTGCGCAGCAGAGGCGCTGTTTCGTCGTCCGTCGCGTAGGCGACGATGGAGTAGTAGGCGATCCCGCGGGGAAGGGGATGGGCCGCCAGCCAGCGAAGTCGCTCCCGGCGGGTGAGGCTTTCCACCTCGCCCCCTTCCGCGGGGGTGCAGCCAAAGGGTGAGAGGTGGGGCGAGATCGCCCCGTACAAGCCTTCGTAGTGGTCCGCCAGCGGGGTGCCCGCCACTACGCCCGCCACCGCCACCACCGCCGCAAGCTTGGCGGGCGGCCGGCCATCCGGCGCCAGGATGGCCAGGGCTTCGAGCAGATCCGGCACGCCTTTGGAGTAAGCGACCACCACGATCTGGCCCACCTCCGGGCGGGCGGCTTCGTCCTGCAGCGCTGCCGCGAGGAGGGCCCCGTTTTGGCGGGCGGAGACGCGGCCGGGCAGGGGCACGAGGCGGAGGTCCCGGAGCCCCAGGTCCCCATAGTGGCGGTAGGCAGCCCGCACGGCCTCGCTTTCCGGGCGCACCTCGCCGTCGCCGAAGGGCACCGACTGGTCGCCGATGCAGTCGCTGAACAGCCCGGGCACGATGAGGACTGAGGTCGCGGCCCGCTGGGCGTCGAATCGCTCGTCCAGGGCGCTCAAGCTCGCCAGCGGAGCGTTCGCGTCAGCGGGGCCGGGCCCGTGCAGCCAGGCCTGGAGGGTCTCTGGCTGATCCGCGAGTTCGCGGGCAAAGAGGGACGCAAAGGCCGGCCGCGCATCGCGGATTTGCGCCTGGGCGAGGGGGAGGTGGACCGTGGGGGGATCATCTGGCCGATAGGCGACCAGGGCCGTCGGCCCGCAGCCGCCTAGGACGACGGCCAGTACGGCGCAAAGGACGAGGGAAAAGGGCGCGAAGGCAGGGCGCATGAGGGGCCGGGCAAATGGGGTCCGAGATGCGAGGATAGCGCGTTCGTCGAGCCTGCCAAGGGCGGGTGGCGGTCGCGCCTGAGGCGGAACTAGGGGATTCGGTAATCTTGCGGCCATGAGACAGCCTCTGCCGGCCAGTCAAGGGGGCCGGGAGCCGCAAGCGGCCGGCCGGGCTGTCGGCCCCGGATCGGTCCATCCCCCGTAGGATGGGCGCGCGGCCCTTACAATTGGCATATTCAATCATAGGGGTACCGCTCCGTTCTGCCGGAGCCACGACGCGATGGACCGAAAACTGCGCGCGCAGCTGATCCAGGATGCCGCCGCCCCCTATCGGCCGGCGGGGCGGTGGGCATTCCATTTTGCCTTGGGCAAGCTCGCCGGAGATCCCTATTTCACCGCGATCCTGGAAGACGGAATCGTTCCCCGCTCGGCGCGTTACCTGGATCTCGGCTGCGGGCAGGGTCTGCTGGCCGCGTGGCTGCTGGCCGCGGGCGAGCGCCATGCCCGCGGAGAATGGACTCCCGCCTTGCCGCCACCGCAGCTGCGCTCATACCGGGGCATCGAACTTCTGCCCCAGGTCACGGCACGTGGCCGAACCGGCCTCGCGGCGCATCGGAATCGCGTGGTCCTGGAAGTGGGCGACATGGCGCGGGCCGCCCTCGGCGAGGTCGACGTGGTGAGCATGATGGACGTCATTCACTACCTGGTGCCGGCCGATCAGGAGGCGCTGCTGCGCCGGGTGCGGACCGCGCTTGCAGCGGAGGGGGTGCTGCTGCTGCGGATCGGTGACGCGGGTGGCGGCTTGCCCTTCCGAATTTCCCAGGTGACGGACCGGACCGTCACGCTTTTCCTGGGGGGAGCGATTCCCCGCATGTATTGCCGACCCTTCGGGCAGTGGCAGGCCCTGCTCGAATCCCTGGGTTTTTCGGTGCGCAAGGTGCTGCCCATGGGCGGGGTGGGGTTCGCCAACATCCTGATCGTCGCCGCGCCCCGCTGAGGCAGCGTGTTCTCGCTCCCGCCGGATGGGCCAATTTGGGCAGCCCGACCCGGCGTCGATGGCTACCGGTACGCTGGCTCGTTGCCGTTGTGGATAATCCAGATCAGATTTCCGCTGGCGACATCACTGAACATGGAGCCCCCGGCGAATATCAGGCGCCCCTGCCCTTTATAGACATATTCCTGGCGATGGGTGTCGCTGCCGAAGAAGAAGGGAATGAAGGCCTTGCCAGTCACATAGGCACCTTGATCGCTCGGCTGCCCGATCAGGTCGGTCACCTGCTTGATGGACATGCCAATCTGCAACTGAGTGAACTTGGTCCCCGCGGGCGGCTTGCCAGTGATCTCGCCCTCCCAGTCGCGGATCCCCTTGACCTTGGTCCCGAAGCCCGACTCCACCTTGGTGGAATCCACCACCTCGCCCCGGGCGTTCATGCCGGGGCCTACTTTTCCGCTTGCCGCAGGCTCCGGGGCTGGCGACGCGGCGGCGGTAACGGGTTTGTCCTTGCTGGGCTTCGATCCCTTCTGAACCTTGTCGGGCGTCGCGGTGGCGGCAGTCGCGGGCGGCGCTGTGGTCTGGGCGGCGGGACTGGTCGAGGCTGGGGGCGGGCTGGCCTCAGCTGCCTCTTCCCGCTTCATCGGGTTGGACACGCATCCCGCCACGAGCGCTGGAAGCGCGAGGTAGAGGGCCGAACGAACAAGTTTGGTCGCCATGCAAGTGACTCCGCGGAAATGACCCACCGAATCTAGCGCGATGGCAAACCCTGAACATGTCCATGGCATGGAATAGTATTTGGCTGAAATTAATGCGGATTTCCTGCGGGGTGGGGGAGGCGACTGCCGTTTGTGGCGCTTGCACCGGGCGGGCGCACGGCCCTATCTTTGCCTGGTTTGACGTCCCTCCATTCCGTGCCACGTGCCTCCCCTACCTCCCCAGCGTTCCTTGAAGGACCGGTTGCGCCAGGTTGTCCTGTTTGAGCTGGGCGGCCTGCTGCTCATCACGCCCCCGTTTTCCTGGTTCAGCGGGGTGCCGGCGACGGACTCGGCGGGGCTCTTGGCGGTGCTGGCCCTGATGGCCGCGGTGTGGAACGGGGCCTACAACACCGGGTTCGATTGGGTGGAGGGCCGCCTGACCGGGCGAGCGGCGGACCGCAGGGGGTGGCGTCTGAGGTTGGCCCACGCGGCGGGTTTTGAGGGGGGCCTCCTGGTGCTGACCTTGCCGGTGGTGGTGTTGTGGACCGGGCTTGGGTGGTGGGAAGCCTTGGTGGCCGACGCGGGGATTGCCGTGGCTTACACGGTCTACGCCTACGTGTTCAACCTGCTCTATGACCGGGCGTTTCCCATCGCTGCGGACGCGGCGCCCCCGGCTGCGGGCGGGGGTTGAGCGGGTCGGGATCAGCGGTCCGGGAGGGCTCTGGGTCGATCGGTGCTTGCGGCAGGCTCCCTGGCCTTCTATCGTCCGGCCCTGGGGCGGACGAACGCCTCTCCTTTTCCTCTCCAATCGTCCTCTGGCCATGCCCCGACTCCTTGCCCAAGCCGATCTCCTGCCCCTGAACACCTTTGGCCTTCCGGGGCGGGCCCGCTGGCTGGCGGAGGTCACCGGGGAGGCCGATTTGCGCCGCTTGATGGCGCAACCGGAGTGGGCGGGGCGCCGTCTGATTCTCGGAGGTGGCAGCAATGTGGTGCTCACCGGCGACTACGACGGGCTGGTCCTAAAGGTGGCCGTGCCGGGGCGCCGCCTGGTGGGCGAGGAGGGTGACGCCTGGTGGGTGGAGGCCGGGGCGGGGGAGATCTGGCACGATTTGGTGATGTGGACGCTGGCGCAAGGCTGGCCGGGGCTGGAAAACCTCGCCTTGATTCCCGGCACCGTGGGCGCCGCGCCGGTCCAGAACATTGGCGCCTACGGGCTGGAACTCGCCGACCGATTCGCCTGGCTGGAGGCCTTCGACTTCGTGACCGGCGCGGTGGTACGCCTGGACGCCGCGGCCTGCTGCTTTGCCTATCGGGACAGCCTGTTCAAGCGGGAAGGGGCGGGGCGGTATTTGATCCTGCGGGTGGTGTTCCGCCTGCCCAAGGCCTGGCGGGCGGTCACCGGCTACGCCGACGTGGCCAAGGAGCTTGCGGCGCGCCAGGTCGCCGATCCGACCCCTCGAGAGATCGCCGACGCGGTGATCGCGGTCCGGCAGCGCAAACTGCCCGATCCCGCCGAGATCGGCAACGCGGGCAGCTTTTTCAAGAATCCGGTGGTGGATGCGGGCACCCATGCCCGCCTAGCGGCCGGGCATCCCGGGCTGCCGAGCTATCCCCAGACCGACGGGACGATCAAGCTTGCCGCTGGCTGGCTGATCGACCAGTGCGGCTGGAAGGGGCGCGCTCTGGGCCCGGTGGGGACGCACCCGAATCAGGCCCTGGTGTTGGTGAATCGAGGTGGGGCGACGGGAGCCGATGTTCGCGCCGTGGCCCAGGCCATCCAGCGGGACGTGCGGGCCGCGTTCGGGGTGGAACTGGAGCCGGAGCCGGTCTTCGTCTGACCCCTCGGGGTGGGGCGGCGGCGACCTCAGGCCACGCCCCGGACGAGGATCTCAGGAACTGGAAACTCGCCCAGGGTCAGGCGGCGCCAGTCGAAGCGCCCCTGGGCCTTGAAGAGCACCATGTATTCGCCGGCGGTGAGGGGGCCCAGGCGGCAGGGGCCGCTCACCGTGGTGTCGATGTGGCAACGGCCCCGGGCGTCCAGCACCCGCACGCGGATCTGCTCCGGTGCCGGTTCGCCCTGGATGCCCCGGGCGGGACGTAGGGCGAGGTGGAAGCGCTGTTCTGAAGGTTTGCGGGCCGCCGGGGATTCCGCGCTGCTGCGGGGCGGCTCAGGGCGGTCGGGAGAATTCGGTCGGTTCTTGGCCATGGCAGGGGCGCTCCCCACCGCAAAGGCGATGGCTGCGGCTTTCATGAATCGGCGGATTACTTGGGGGTTCAGTTTGTTGTTTTCCATGGGTCTGTCCTCTCGCTTGACGAAGGCCCCGGAGGGCCTCCAGGGCCGGCTAGCCTAGGTTCACCGGCACGAAAATCTTGGCCTCGTCCCGCTGGATCAGCAGGGCCACGTGATGGTCGGCCTTGGCCGCCAGGGCGCGTAATTCCTCCACGCTGCGCACGGGTGTGCCATTGAGGGCGAGGATCACGTCGCCGGGCTGTATGCCGGCCTTGGCGGCGGCGCCCGCGGTGTCCAGCACCAGCAGGCCCTGGGCTTCGGCCTGGCGCTGCTCGTCCGGGCTGAGCGGGCGAACCGCCAAGCCGAGCTTGCCGCCCGCGGCGCCGTCGTCATTGGCGCTGGCCACCTTCTCGGGCTGCATTTCGCCCACCGTCACGCCAAGTTCCTTGGTCTCGCCCTTGCGCCACACCTGAAGCTTCACGGTGGAGCCGGGCTTGACTTCCGCCACCTTGGGCGGGAGTTCGGCGGAGCTTTTCACTGGTGCGCCGTTGAGGCCGAGGATCACGTCGCCGGCCTTCAAGCCGGCCTTGTCCCCCGGGCCGCCCTTTTCCACCGAACTCACCAGGGCCCCCTCGGGCTTGGGCAGGCCGAAGGACTCGGCGAGGGCCTGATTGACGTCCTGGATCGCGACCCCGATGCGGCCGCGGGTGACCTTGCCATGGGCCAGGATGTCGTCCCTGACTTTGGCCGCCACGTTGATCGGGATGGCGAAGGAGAGGCCTTGATAGCCACCCGAGCGGGAGTAGATCTGGGAGTTGATCCCCACTACCTCGCCCCGCAGGTTCAATAGGGGCCCGCCGGAGTTGCCAGGGTTGATGGCCACGTCGGTCTGCAGGAAGGGCACATAGCCTTCGTCCGGCAGGGAGCGGGATTTAGCCGAGACGATGCCGGCGGTGACCGAGTTTTCAAATCCGAAGGGCGAGCCGATCGCCAGGACCCATTCACCCACCTGGGTGTTTTCCGGGTTACCCAGGGGCAGGGTCGGCAGATCCTTGGCGTCGATCTTGAGCACGGCAATGTCCGTGGGCTTGTCGATGCCCAGCACCTTGGCCTTGAATTCCCGTTTGTCGGTGAGCTTGACGGTCACTTCCCCCGCTTCCGCGACCACGTGGGCGTTGGTGAGGATCAGGCCGTCGGGGCTGACGATGAAGCCCGAGCCTTGGCCCCGCACGACCTGCTCGCCGCCCCGAGGCATGGGCACCCGGGGACCGAAGCGGCGGAAGAAATCGAACAGCGGGTCGTTTGGATCGAGCTGCGGCATGGCGCCGCGATGGGCGGTTTTGACCGTCCCCTCGACGGAGATGTTCACCACGGCCGGGCCGGCGCGACCGACGATGGACTGGAAGTCCGGCAGGGCCGCCTGGACGCTCGCCGGGGCCGCGACGGGGGCGACAACGGGGCTGAGGGCCGGCGACTCGCTGGCCACCGCCCCGGCGTCGCTGATGCCATGCACGCCCTGGCTGCCGAGCTCATATCCAGCCCCGAGCGCTACGCCCAGGGCCAGGCCGATGGCGGATCGGCGCAAGGTAGTACGTTCCATGTTGTCTCTCCCGAAAGTCTGATTGCAACGGTGATGGGCAGACTTTAGGCCGGGGAGACTTAACGCTGACTTAAAGCGGCGGTGGAGGAAATGTCAAAGAATGTAAATCTCGCGGTACGCGGGTGGGCCCTGGCGGCACCTTGGCGCCGCGCCGGGGCTACACTTTCCGCCATGAGAAAAGCGTTTGTCGCCGGAGGGGCCCGCTGGGCCTTCGGGCTCGCCTTGATGCTGCTCCTCGCGGCCTGCGAGCGCGCCCAAGTGTTCCAGCAGGAAAGCTATGTCTTTGGCACCCGGGTCGAGGTCGCAGTGTTCGGCGACTCCGAGTCCCAGGCCCGTGCCGCCCTCGGGGCCGTCCTGCGGGAGTTCGACCGACTGCATCGGGCCTACCATGCCTGGGAGCCGTCGGAGCTGACCGCCCTCAATCAGGCCCTGGCGGCGGGGCGGCCGGCGACCGTCTCGCCGGAACTTGCGGCCATACTGCGGGACGCTCAGGCCCTGGCCGCCGCGGGAGACGGCCTGTTCGACCCGGCGCTGGGCCGGCTGGTGGCCCTGTGGGGCTTCCACACCGATACCTTCGTGCCCCGCTTGCCGGAGCCCCAGGCCCTGGCCGCGCTGATCCAGGCCAAGCCGTCCATGGCGGATCTGACGCTTGATGGCAATACGGTCAGCAGCCGCAACCCGGCGGTGGAGATCGATCTGGGCGGCTACGCCAAGGGCTATGCCCTGGACCGGGCAGTGGCGATTCTGCGCGAGCAGGGCGTGGGTAACGCGCTCGTCAATATTGGCGGCAATGTCATGGCCCTGGGCAGCAAGGGGGGGCAACCCTGGCGGGTGGGTATCCAGCATCCCCGGGCGCCCCAGGCTCTGGCCGCCCTGCCGCTCTACGACGGCGAGGCCATTGGCACCTCCGGCGACTACCAGCGCTATTTCGAGCTGGATGGCGTGCGCTACGCCCACCTCATCGACCCCCGCAACGGCCGCCCGGCCACCGGCACCGAGGCGGTGACCGTCCTGGTGACCCCCCGGCCCCACGCGGGCACTTTGTCGGATGTGGCGAGCAAGCCCGCCTACCTGGGCGGTGCGCGTTGGCGGGAATACCTGGGCCGCTATGGCATCGACACCGCGCTGCGGGTGGACGCCGAGGGCCACGTCCAGGTGACCCGCGCCCTGCGCAGCCGCCTGCAGTTTCTCGGCAACGCCCGCGCCGACGAAGTCGTGGATTGACGAATCGGCGGTGCTTTTGCCAGGCTTCCGGAACGTCGCGCGCGGCGGGTGGTCTTTGCCAATGATGTACCATTCCGGGCCGATCATTTCCCGGCCCGCGCCCGGCGGGCCCTTCACCCACGAGCGCACCCCATGGTTCCCCATCTCACCACCGCCCTCACCGGACCGCTACTCGAACTCGAAAAGCGCTTCCTCGACCACACCACGGAAATCGAGCAGTGGATGCGCGGCCAGTGGGTGGACCACGCTCCGCCCTTCTATGGATCCACGGACCTGCGCAATTCCGGCTTCAAGCTGGCGCCGGTGGACCTCAACCTCTTCCCCGGTGGCTTCAACAACCTGAACGATGCCTTTTTGCCCCTCTGCATCCAGGCGGCCCAGGCGGCGGTGGAGCGGATCTGCCCGGATGCCAAGAACCTGCTGCTAATCCCGGAAAACCATACCCGCAACCAGTTCTACCTCCAGAACGTGGCCAAGCTGGTGTCGGTCCTGCGCCTTACCGGCCTCAACGTGCGTCTGGGCAGCCTGCTCCCCGACATCACGGAGCCCACCACCCTGGAACTCACGAACGGCGCCACCCTGACCCTGGAGCCCCTGGTGCGGCAAGGCGGACGGGTCGGGCTGGCCGGCTTCTCGCCCTGCGCAGTGCTGTTGAACAACGATCTTTCCGCTGGGGTGCCGAAGGTGCTCGAAGGGCTCGACGAGCAGTGGGTGATTCCCCCCCTCCACGCCGGCTGGCACACCCGCCGCAAATCGCGCCACGCCAGGGCCTACGACCAGGTGGCCCGGGAGTTCGCTGGGGTCATCGGTATTGACCCCTGGCGCATCAACCCGGAATTCCGGGTTTGCGGGCAGATCAATTTTCAGGAGCGCACGGGCGAGCAGTGCCTGGCCCATCAGGTCGATGAACTCCTCACCCGCATCCGCGCCAAGTACAAGGAATACGGTGTCGATGACACGCCGTTCGTGGTGGTCAAGGCCGACGCCGGCACTTATGGCATGGGGGTGATGACGGTCAAGGATGCGTCCGAGGTGGTGGGCCTCAATCGCCGCCAGCGCAACAAGATGGCGGTGGTGAAGGAAGGACTCCAGGTCCAGGAGGTCATCATTCAGGAGGGCGTGCACACCTTCGAGACCGTGGAAGGGGCCGTGGCAGAGCCGGTGGTGTACATGATGGATCACTACGTGGTGGGGGGCTTCTACCGGGTGCATACCGAACGCGGGCGGGACGAAAACCTCAATTCCCCCGGCATGCATTTCAAACCCCTCGCCTTTGAGACCTGCTGCACCTTGCCGGATTGCTCCCGCTGGCCCGACGCTGCCCCTAATCGCTTCTATGCCTACGGCGTGGTGGCGCGTCTGGCCTTGCTGGCGGCGGCCATCGAGATCGAGGAGACCGCTCCGGTCGAGGAACTCATCACGGCGGCGGCATGATCCCCGTGGGACTGGCCCGGCTCGCGGCCCTGGTGGCCGGTTTTGTCACGGCGGTGGTCCTGATCTTCGCGGTGCTCAGCCTGGTGGGTGGCACGACCCGGCCAGAAATGCTCGGGATCGCCGGGCCGGTGGTAATCCTTCCCGCGGGGCTTGTGGCCCTGGCCGCGGGTCTCTACGCCGGACGACGCGTCTGGGCGCTGTTGGGCCCGCCGCCGCCCCGACTGCCCGATGAAACCTTTTCCGACGGAGCCTCCTGATGCGTTTCGCCTGCATTCTCGACCCTCTGGATCACCTCAAGGCCTACAAGGACTCCTCGGTCGCCATCCTGCGCGCTGCCCACGCCCGGGGACACCAGCTCTACGCCATCCAGCGGGAAGAACTGACCTGGCGAGAGGGCGTGGTCTCCGCCCGGGCCTTGGCGCTCACCCCCACCGGGGACGACCATGCCTGGTACCAAGCCGGCGAGGCCGCCCAGGCACCACTGACGGACTTCGACGCCGTGCTCATGCGTCAGGACCCCCCCTTTGATTTCGAGTACATCACCGCCACCTGGCTCCTGGAGCGGGCGGTGACTGCGGGGGCGCGGGTGTTCAACGATCCCCGGGCGGTGCGGGACCACTCGGAGAAGGTCTCCATCACCGAGTTTCCGCAGTTCACCGCCCCCACTCTGGTGGCCCGGGCGGCGGAGGACGTCAACGCCTTCATCGACGAGATGGGCGACACCATCCTCAAGCCCCTGGATGGCATGGGCGGCAGCGGCATCTTCCGCGTGCGCGCCGACGACCCCAACCGCAACGCCATCCTGGAGACCCTATCCGGCCTCGGCAGCCGCACCCTCATGGCCCAGTGCTACCTCCCCGCTATCGCCGAGGGGGACAAGCGGGTGCTCATCATCGGTGGCGAAGTTGTGCCCTACAGCCTCGCCCGCATCCCCAAGGCCGGGGAGACCCGGGGCAACCTCGCCGCGGGCGGCCGCGGCGTGGCCATGCCCCTCACCGAGCGCGAGCGGGAGATCGCCGAGAATCTGGCGCCCATCCTGTGGGGCCGTGGCCTGCTCATCGTCGGCCTCGACATGATCGGCGGCCACCTCACCGAGATCAACGTCACCAGCCCCACCTGCATGGTGGAGATTGCACAGCAGACCGGGTTCGACGTGGCCGGGCTGGTGGTGAACCAGTTGGAAAGGGCGGTGGGTTAGGTCTGCTTTCGTTACGGGGACGCGAGACGTTCGCGGTCCATCCTTCGACGTGCGACGGACGGCTTGGGGCACGCGATCGGGGAGGGGGGCTGACTTGGTGTTCGCCGCAGCCGTTCGCGATGCGTGAAGCCGTGACCTCTTGGCCGATCCCTGCTTTTAGCGAAGGGGCGGCGAGAGGGGATCCTGAGCGGTTGGAAATACAGATGAATATTTGCGCCTAAAAGGGTTAAGCTCACCTCACGGCCGCGCCCAACCGTCGGGCAAGTCTGCATTTCTTCGACATTTCAGGAGATAGATTTATGAATCCATCGTCTTTCCTCATTCTCCCGCTGGTCCTTATGACGGCAGCCTCGTCCGTTGCGTATGCGAAGTGCCTGCCTGCCTATGGCAGGATCACGAACAATGCGCAATTGGATCAAACTACCTTGGGTGTGGTCACGATGAAATTGGGTGCACAGATCCTGCAATGCGGCATCGTTGGTAAGCCGAATGGCTATACCGAAGCTAAGTTGCCGAAATTCATCCACACAATCGTTTGCGACGACAAAGCCTCCGATGAGGCACCCCAAGGACAGGTTAGCTTCGATACGTCGGTGACAGATTTGAAGCCAACGGCGGACCCCGGGACCTGCGGGATTCCTAACTATTCCGCCATTGGCGCTCCCTTCGAGTTCGAGGAGCAGACAACGGTCATTACTAATGACCCCAATCATCCGGCCCGCGGGATTTTTTCGCAGGCCTATGGTGGCGAGATCAGAGTTAAAGGCAAATTCAATTGCGACGGCGGTATCGTCATGAAGTTTGCTGGCGAGATCTGTATGTAACCTGGGCATGGCTGGTTTGCTCCAATGCCTGCGAGGCGTTCTGGGAGCGCGCCCGCAGTGGTCCGAGGAGTGGTGAGTCCGGTTGTGAGGTGGAATTTGGGGCGTCGCTTTCCACCGATTGGCGGCCGGCGAATAGCGCCCCTCCTTGTTTCTGCCGCCCTACTGCTTCAAATTAACGAGTTTCCGGCGGATTCCAGTTGCCAGGTCTTGCCTAGACCCTTAAGGGGCGGTGTTCAACTCGCGCCATCGAGACTTGGGTTTGTCCTTACTTCGTGAGCCGACCCAAGTCGCAGGCTTTGTTGCCAGCTGCCGAAGCAACCCGGCAAGGAGGAAAAATCACGAAGCGGACGCAAGAAATCAAGCCCCGCTGGTTCGCCTGCCCAAACATCACATAGAATGGCAAAGCGCGACTATCCAATTGATTCCTTTGAATTTTCTTCCTGAATGAATTAATGCGCCGCACAATTGGCGGCCTCTGTTGGAGAGGCTCCCCGGCTGCGGTGCGTGCAGTCGTATTCCGGCTGGTACTGCCAGCGTTTGCTAACGGGTTCGAGGATTATCGAAAAGGCTCGCCGTGGGGACACTGATCAAACCGTCAGATCTGCCGACTTGGGTGCCTGGGCGGATTTTGTCCGCCAGCGATGGTTTGGGGTGGAAGGATGCCGGCCATCGCTCCTACCGTTATACCGGCCTGGATGTGCCGATCCCGCCGATGGACCATTTCATGATCGTCCGCTATCAGACGGGCGAAACATTGATGGATCGTTGTGTGGCGGGGCGGTGGAGCCGCAAGCGCTGTTCCCCCGGCGATTTTTCCTTATTGACGCGGTCCGAGCATTCCCATTGGCATTGGACGGGTCATATCGATGTGTCCCACACCTATCTCTCCGAGACCCTGCTGTCACGGGTGGCCCGGGATGTCAAGGACCGTGACGTGGCGGACGTTCGTCTCAACGATATTCTGCAAGCCCAGGACGCCGTGGTGACCGGCATTTCGGATTTGATTCAGCAGGAGGTGCTCTCCCCGGCGAAGGGGGGGCCGCTCTACGTCGAGGCCCTCACGATTCAGTTGAGCGTGCATCTCATCCGGAAATACGCAGCGGTCTCGTTTCGCGAGAATGCCCCGGTGGGCCCCTTGTCGCCGCAGCAATTGCGGCGGATTGATGAATGTCTCGAGGCGAACCTCCATGACACGGTCACCATCGAGCAAATGGCCCACATTGCCGGCCTCGGCGTCTGGACGTTTTCGAAGCATTTCCGTGCGACGACGGGGTGCTCGCCCTACGAGTACGTCATGACCATGCGGGTGGAGCGGGCGGTCCACCTCCTGACGACGGGCCACCGGGTCATCAAGGAAGTTGCCGCGGCATGTGGCTTTTCCGATCAGGCTCACCTGACACGCATTCTGCGCGCCCGAACAGGCGCCACTCCTGCGCAACACCGGCAACAAGGCTAAGTCCATCAGGAAAAAAGCGGCGTGCCCAGAATGCATCCGGACACGCCTGAAAATCCTCCACATTGAACCCTTCCTCCAGAGGGGCGCCACCAGCGGGCTTAGATCGCTGAGGGCAATGCGAGCAATTCCTTAAGGTGGCTATCGAGCTCGGCCATCATGTTTGCATCGGTCCCGAACAGGCCGAGGTGGCCATCAATACTATGTAGGGGCCGAAATTCGCTGTGCTCGATCAGCTGTTGCTCCGCCAGGCAGTCAGTCGGCGGAAAGAACATGTCGTGGCTGATGGGCATCACGAAGGTCTTGGCCTTGATGCGCCCCAGGGCGTCGGGGAGACGGCCCTGGGTGTGGCGGCTGACGTCGCCCCGTTGCCACTTCCACGCCATGCACAGTAGGTTGTTCGGATCCATCGGGCCGAAATACCCCGTCATGAATTCATCCACGAAGGTTTTCATGTCCGCGAAACCCAACACACGATGGCGGCCCGCGCGGAAGAACTCAGTGCTCCACCCCATGACCGTCCACATCTTGGCATGTCGCTTGAGGCCCGCCGCCACCTCCGCCGAGGCCGCGTAGGCGCCATCGCTGAAACCCGGATCGGTGGTGATGGCTTCGATCAGGGTTTCGGTGAACAGGAAGTCATGTTCGGTGTTGCACGCGGTGCCGGCGATGGGGGCCGCCCTCTCCACCATCTCGGGGTAACGCACTGCCCACTCGTAGGTCTGCTGGGCGCCCATGGATCCGCCCACCACGAGGGCCAGACGCTTGATGCCGAAGCGTTCGGTCAGCAAGCGGTGCTGCGCCCGCACGTCGTCGCCGATCCGGACCTTGGGAAAGAGCGGGCCGGCTATGGCGTCCGGCGCGTTGCTCGGGGAAATCGACAGGCCATTGCCGATCTGATTGACCACAATGATGAAGTAACGGTTGGGATTCAGGGCCCGTCCCGGACCGATGTAGACCTGCTCCATGATCTTGCTGGTGCCGGAATACCAGGTCGGAACCAGGACCGCATTGTCCCGGGCTTCATTCAGGGCGCCATGGGTGGCGACGGCGAGCCGGCAGTTTTCCAGCACGCCGCCTTCTTCCAGCTCAAGTCGGCCGATATCGATGATCTCGTAGGGGCCGTGCACATCTTGGGTGTAATAGTTATTCATTTGTCTCCGCCTTATGTCGGGGCCTTCGGCAGCGACGCTCGCGCCGCCACCGAAGGGGCGCTCGCCGGCCTCAATCCGGCGAGCGCCCGCACCGGGCCATTATTGAATTTGGAATCCCGGATAGCCCTGGGTCGCCAACTCGTCCACTCGCTTGTGGTAATTCCCGACCCCGCCGATGTAGGAAATCAGGCGCCGGGGTTTGCCCTCGACGTTGGACCCCATGTACCAGGAGTCGGTCTTGACCACGAGGGTCTTTCCAGCGGTCTCATCGTGGTGCCGCACCCATTCGTCCTGGAACTCCTGGGTGGCCTCCACGACGCGCTTGTTCGCCCCCAGGGTGTATTCGATGCAATCGGTGATCCAATCCACCTGATGCTGCAGGCAGGTGGTCATGTTGCACAGCGCCGCGGAAGGTGCGAGGGGCGCGCCGGTGGTGAAGAGATTGGGATAGCCGTGGACCTGCAAGCCCATCGCGGTGCGGATCTCCTGGCTCCACTCTTCCTTGAGGGAGCGCCCGTCGCGGCCGCGGATATCGATGCGGCTCAGGGCGCCGGAGCCGGCGTCGAACCCAATCGCCAGAATGATGACGTCCACCTCGTGCACCTTGCCGTCCGCGGTCTGGATGCCTTCCGGGACGATCTTCGCGATGGGCGCCTGCTTGCAGTCCACCGCCTCGACGTTGGGCTGCAGGTACACCTCGAGGTATTTGTTCTCGAGGGGAACCCGGTGGGTACCGAATCCATAATCGTCGGCATTGGGAACCAGCACGTCGCACAGGTCAGCCCGGTGCTGGAGGCGCTCATGCATCTTGGCCCGCACGAACCTGGAGACCTCCGCGCTCACGGCCTCGTCGAAGAACATTTCGGGGAACGAGGCCAGCCACAGGGCCAGGGAACCGTCAGTCCATAAGCGCTCGAGAACTTCGATGCGCTCCTCGGGGGTCTTGTCAGCCCACGGCCCCGCGTCAAAATCGTAGTCGAAGCCGGCGAAGGTGGTCTGCACGCGCTGTTTGGTCTCGTGAAAGCGCTCGCCCCACTGGCGCCAGTCCTCGGCGGAATACTTGGGATTGCGCATCGGAATCACGTATTGCGGGGTGCGCACGAAGACTTTCATCGAGCCAACCTCTGGCGCGATGGTCTGGATGACCTGAATGCCGGTGGCGCCGGTGCCCACCACGGCGACGCGCTTGCCCTTGAGATCCACGGGCTCCTTGGGCCACAGGGCCGTCATGTAAATCTTGCCCTTGAAGGTTTCCTGGCCTTGGAAGCGGTTGGTCAATGGGGCCGACAGCATCCCGCAGCAGGCGAGCAGAAACTGCGTCGTGAGCACTTCGCCGTCGGCCGTGGTGATCCGCCAGAGGCTGGCGGCTTCATCGTAATGGGCGGCGGCGATGCGGGTATTGAACTGAAAGTCCTTCTTCAGATCGCATTTGTCAGCCACGTAGTTGAGCCAGCGCTCCGTTTCCGGCTGCGCTGGAAAGCGCTCTGACGGCTGCCACGATTTGTACAACTCCTCAGAGAACCAGTACTGATAGATCTCCGCCTGGGAATCGAAGCGGGCGCCGGGGTAGCGGTTCCAGTACCACGTCCCGCCCACGCCGGAGCCCGTCTCGTAGCCCCGGACTTTCAACCCCATTTGCCGCAGCCGGTAAAGCTGATAGAGGCCCGCCACGCCGGCCCCGATCACGATGGCGTCGAAATCGGGCTGGGGTGCGTCGGGGTTGGGTTGGGCGGATTCGCTTTTGTGAGGTGCCAGTGATGCCATTGTTGTCTCCTTACTGTCAGGGTCGTCAGGGAGCCTCCCGGTGTGTCTGGGGGGCAAATTCACGGCGTTGTTGTCGTAATGGCTTGCAGACCAAGGCCTTGTGCCGTGGTCAAAAATTACGTGACTGAAACTCGCCCGGTCTTGTCGAAACCTGCCGATCTTTTGAACAAAACGGGACCGTGAGTCCTGGCGACGGCAGGGGGCTGCGGCGAGGCCGGGCGGGCGCGGGAGAGGTGGGTAGGCGGTGTGACCCGCCTAGTGATGGCGGCGGGCGGAAGCAGTGACGCGGAGACGGGGTGATCAACGGATCAATGGGTTCCCAATCCTCGGAGAGACTGGGGCCGGCGAGAGGCCGTGCCGAAGGGGCGGCTTCGGCTCGGGCAGAGTCCCCCGGAGGGCTAGGCGCCGGGAGTGGGCGCCTGGAAGGGGAAGCCGACCCGGGCGGCGAGTCCGCCCAGGGGCGATTCCCCTAATTCCACCCGTGCACCATGGGCGAGGGCCACGCAGCGGACGATGGCCAGGCCGAGGCCGCTGCCGGATTCGCTCTGGCCGTCGCGGCGATAAAAGCGATCGAAGACTCGCTCCCGCTCTTCGGCAGGAATGCCGGGGCCACTGTCGGCCACTTCGAGAAGGATTTCGTCACCCTCGCGGGTGAGGCACACATTCACCTGGCCACCCTCCGGGGTGTAGCGCAGGGCGTTGTCCACCAGATTGCCCAGGAGACTGCGCAGGGCTTCCCGATCCCCCGCGATGAGCAGGTTCGGCGCCAGGGTGCTGGCCCCCAGGTCGATCTGTTTGGCCTCGGCGAGGGGTAGCAATTCGGCGATGGTGAGGCCGGCCAGCTCTGCCAGATCAATGGTTTCCCGGGGTTTGCGGCCCTCGGCGTCGGGCCCCTGGCGGGCCAGGGTGAGAAGCTGGGTGACGACGTGGGTGGCGCGGGCGAGGCCGCGCTTGAGATCGGCCAGACTTTCCGCCCGTTCCTCTGGGGTGTCGGCCCGCTCGGCCAGTTGCGCCTGGAGCTGGAGGGCGGCGAGCGGGGTGCGGAGTTCGTGGGCTGCGTCGGCGACAAAGGCCCGCTGGGTGGCCAGCGCATTTTCCAGGCGGGCCAGGAGGCCGTTGAGGGCCGCCACCAGGGGGGCCACTTCCTCGGGGATGTCGGCGGCCGAAATGGGGTCGAGGGCGTCGGGCTGGCGAGATTTGACGGCTTTGGTGACCCGGGCCAGGGGGCGCAGGGCGCGACCGACGACGTACCAGATCAATCCCCCCGTGACCGGAAGAATGGCCAGAAGTGGCAGCAGGGTGCGCAGGGCCGCCTGGGCGGCGAGCCGGCTGCGCACGGCCAGCGGCTGGGCGACCTGGATCACTCGCCCCGGGGAGGCGACGGAGAATACGCGCCAGCGGGCGTCGGGGGTGTCCACCGTGGCGTAGCCGAGCTGGGCCTGGCTGGGCAGGGAGGAGTGAGGGTGGGAAAGGTAGAGGCGCAGGCCCTGGCGGTCCCAGATCTGAATGACGAAATCGAGGGATTCGTCGGGCACTTCGATGCTGGCCGGAGGTGCTCCGGTGAATTCGGCGCGCAGGGAAAGGGCAAACTGGCGCAGGTTGTAATCCATCACCTCGTCGAGCTCCGCCAGGCCTACCCGGTAGGTGGCGTATCCGGCCAGGGACGCGGCCAGGAGAAATGTCAGGAGCAGGGAAACCAGGAGGTTGCGGCGCAGCGAGCCCATCTCAGGCGCCGGAGTCGGGCTGGGGCATGCTAGTCCGCCTTGGGGATGAAATAGCCGACGCCGCGGAGATTCTTGATGGTCTGCGCGCCCAGCTTGCGGCGCAGGCCGTGAATGTGGACTTCCACCGCGTTGCTTTCCACCTCCTCGCCCCAGCCGTAGATCCGTTCTTCGAGCTGGGCGCGGGAGAGGGGCTTGCCCGGCTGTTCGAGAAAGGCTTCGAGGAGGGCCAGTTCCCGCGCCGACAGGACCACCGGGCGGCCGCCGAGGCTGGCGCTGCGGGTGGCGGGGTCGAAGGCGAGTTCCCCCACCCGAATCACCGGATCGACCCGCCCGGTCTGGCGCCTCAGAAGGGCCCGTACGCGGGCGGCGAGTTCGTCGAGATCGAAGGGCTTGACCAGGTAGTCGTCGGCCCCGGTGTCGAGGCCCTGAATGCGGTCCGCCACGGCGTCACGGGCAGTGAGGATGAGGACGGGCAACTGCACGCCGTTCTGCCGCAACTGGGCGAGGGCCAGGAGCCCGCCGATCCCTGGCAGACCGAGGTCGAGCAGCAAGAGGTCGTAGGCGGTGGCGGCCAGGGCCGGCGCGATCTCCCGACCATCCCGCAGCCAATCGACGCTGTACCCTTCCTGCCGCAGACCGCGCTGGACGCTGGCGCCGATCATCGGATCGTCCTCGGCTAGGAGCAGGCGCATGGGCGGTCGCGCAGTGGCGAAGGGCGGCGGGTCAGGTGCCCCAGGTGACTGGGGTGTCGTCTTTCAGGGACTCTTCCATCATGGAGAGCAGGGGAAAGGCCCGCTGGGCAAGGCTGACCGGCGCGGCCATTCCGGTCTTGCCGGCTTCCTGGGCGGCTTCGTCGTCCTCGGGGGAGGGTTCCTTGCGGGCCCGGTCGGCTTCGATGGCGGCCTTGAGTCGGGCGATGGCCTCCGGCAATTGAGCGACGGTGATGATGCCAGTCGTAGCTTCGCCGTCCTTGCCGGCGATCTTGAGGAGTTCGCCGGCGACCTGTCCGAACATGAGGATGTCGGCGCAGGCGGCAGACTTGAAGGTGGTGAGCATAGGAAGAACCTCCAGTGTTGGGGCGGGCGGCCGCATCCCTCAGGTGCCCTTGACCGCGAAGATGCCAGGGGCGTTGCGCCAGTAGCCCTTGTAATCCATCCCGTAGCCGAAAAGAAAACGATCCGGGACGTCCAGACCCGTGAAGTCTGCTCTCATCCCCGGCCAGGCCTTACGGGTGTGCTGCTTGTCCACCAGAACCGCCGAATACACCCGCTCTGCGCCTTCGCCCCGCAGGTGGTCCATGATCGCGGCCAGGGTGTGGCCTTCGTCGAGGATGTCGTCCAGCACCAGGATAGTCCGGCCCCGCAGATCCTGGGTCGGGCGAACCCGCCAGTCCAGCAACGCGCCCTTGAGGGCATGGCCGTATCGGGTGGCGTGGAGATAGGCGACTTCCAGGGGGAAGCCGAGGTGGGGCAGTAGCTGGCCCGCCACCACGAGGCCACCGTTCATGACGACGTAGATCAGGGGGTTGGTGTTTTCCAGGCGGCGTGAAATCTCCTCCGCGAGGCGGGCGATGGCGGCCTCGACCTGGTCCTGGTCGGCGACACAGTCGGCCTCCTGGCGGGCCCGGATCGCGTCGGCGAGGGGTGCGGTCATGGTCGGAGTCCTCTCACGCGGGCGGAGCGATGATGGCGAGCTGGATGCGCAGCTTGCGGTAGATCTGCCAACCCAGCACCAGCCGCCGCGCCCAGCGCAGGGTACGGCGCGGGCGGGCAATGAGCAGCACGAGGGCGACGGCGCTCACGATGGGCGCATTCTCGCGCAACCACTCGATGCCGCCACGCAGGCGGCTCACCTTGTCCAGGGCGCCATCCACGGTTTCGAGGGTGGTGGCCCACTGTTCGCGCTGGGTCTGAATCCGAAACTGGAGCGCCTGCTTGCGCAGGGCGAGTTCGAGCGTCTTTTCGTTCACGGGCGGCGCTGGAGCGCTTCCTGATCCCGGCCGAGTTCGGCAAGGCTGGCTGCAAACATGCGGTTCCCACGCCGGGCCAGGCGCGCCGCATTGCGGGCGGTAAGGAGGCCCGCCACCAGCAATACCCCGCCCCCCGCCGCCAGGGCGGCCAGACGATGGGTATCCCACAGCGCCACGGTGATCAGGATGGCCAGGGCGATGAGGCCGAAACCGATGAACAGTGCGGCCAGAATCAGGTTGAGAAGAAACGCCGCGAGACGCATCTTCTCCTCCTCGGCCTCGACCGCGAACAGCTCAAGGCGAGCCTGGACGATCGCGATGCCGCCGCTCAGGATCCCGCGCAGCCCCCCGGGCTGACGAGGTTTGCCCGCCTCCGTCATCCTCGCTTAGCGGCGGCCGACGAGCAGGCCGAGCAGGAAGGCGGCCCCTGCGGCGGCGCCGATGGAGCGCCAGGGGTTTTCATGGACGTAGTCGTCGGTGGCCCGGGCGACTTCCTTGGTTTTGGCCACCACGGCCGCTTCCAGATCGCCCAGCTTCAGCTTGGCGTCGGCCAGATTGCTGGCCAGGCGGCTGCGTACGTCGGCGAGCTTTTCCCCCGCGGTGCCGGCGGTGAGTTTCACCAATTCTTCCGCATCGGCTACCACCACCTTCAGGTCCGCCACGAGTTTGTCTTTGTTCACTTGGGTCATTTCTGTCATGTTGGTTCTCCCAGTCGTTGCATTGGGCCGAGACGGCCCGCCAATTCAGGAACCATGGGACCGCCAGGGGCGGATTGGGTTCCAACTCTCAAACAGCCTACTGCGTCAGGCGCGTCAAGACAATGCGATGCATCAAACCGGTGCCCGTCGCCCAGGCCGCGTGGCGGCCAGGGCCGGCACCCGATCAGAGCGTTGCGTCATAGTCGATGATCAGGGGCGCGTGGTCGGAGAAGCGGGTGGCTTTGTAGACTTCTGCCGAGCGGGCGCGGGCTGCGATGCCCGGCGTGGCGATCTGGTAGTCGATGCGCCAGCCCACGTTCTTGGCCCAGGCCTGGCCGCGATTGGACCACCAGGTGTAGGCCTCGCCGGTGGCTTCCGGGTGCAGACGGCGGTAGACATCTACCCAGCCGAGTTCCTCGAAAACCTGGGAGAGCCAGGCCCGCTCCTCGGGCAGGAAGCCAGAGTTCTTCTGGTTGGATTTCCAGTTCTTCAGGTCGATGGCCTGGTGGGCAATGTTCCAGTCGCCGCACACGATGATCTCCCGGCCTTCGTCCCGCAGCCGCCGCAAATGCGGGAAGAACCGCTCCATGAAGCGGAACTTGGCCTGCTGGCGTTCTTCCGAACTGGATCCGGAGGGCAGATAAAGGGAGATCACCGACAGGTGGCCAAAATCCAGTTCAAGGAAGCGCCCCTCTTGGTCGATATCCGCGATGCCGAGCCCTTCCGTCACCCGTTGCGGGGTGGCACGGGCGTAGATGCCGACTCCGCTGTATCCCTTTTTTTCGGCGCAGTGGAAGTAGCCCTGGTACCCGGCGGGGTGTCGCATGGGCTCCGTGAGGTCAGAATCCTGCGCTTTCAGTTCCTGCAGGCAGACCACGTCCGCGGGGGTGGTCGCCAGCCAGTCCAGAAAGCCCTTGCTGGCGGCGGATCGGATGCCGTTGAGATTGGCGGTGATGATGCGTAGCATTTTCTGTTTTTTGCGAATCGGAATTAGTCGTGGATTTTAGTCGGGATTTCATTGCCCTCGCCTGCGATAAAGGCGTCCTGCGATTTGGGGAGTTCGTGACCAAGGCGGGGCGACTCTCGCCCTATTTCTTCAATGCGGGCCTCTTCAACGATGGCGCGTCCTTTGGCGCCTTGTGTGGTTTTTATGCCAAGGCCATCGAAGCCGCCGGGCTGCGTTTCGACATGCTGTTTGGGCCGGCCTACAAAGGGATTCCCCTCGTGGCGGGCACCGCCATGCGCCTCGCCGACGGCGGTCGTGCCCTGCCTTTTTGTTTTAACCGCAAGGAAGCCAAGGACCACGGCGAAGGCGGCACGCTCATCGGTGCGCCTTTGACGGGGCGGGTGGTGATTCTGGACGACGTGATCTCCGCCGGGACCTCGGTGCGGGAATCGGTGGCCATCATTCGCGCCCAGGGTGCCGAGCCCGCCGGCGTGGTGATCGCGCTGGACCGGATGGAGCGGGGCACCGGGGCATTGTCCGCGGTGCAGGAAGTGGAACAGTCCTTCGGAATTCCGGTCGTGGCGGTGGCGACCCTGGAGGATTTGATCGCCTATCTGGCGGAGCGGGCTCCCCTTGCGGGGGACCTCGCCGCCGTACAGAGGTACAGGGAGACCTATGGTGTCAAATCGAGTTGAACGGGCGCTCATTTCGCTGGTCCTGGCGAGTGCCATGACCCTGGCGGGTAGCGCTCAGGCCGCGCCCCGGACGATATCCTGCTGTGACGACGCGAATGGGCGCCGGGTCTGCGGTGATGTCCTGCCCCCGGCCTGTTACGGGCGGGAGTATCGGGAGATTGGTCCCCAGGGCCTCGTCCTGCGGGTCGTTCCGGCGCCTATGACGGAGGCCGAGCGCCAGAGCAAGGCGGCCGAGGCTCAGGCGCAGAAAGTGGCCGAGGAGCAGGCGAAGGAGAACCGCCGACGGGATGGTGCCTTGCTCGCGACCTACGCCAGCCTGCAGGATCTCGATGCCCAGCGCGCAGAGGCCATCGGCGGGGCAGAGCGGGACCTGAAGGCCGCCCAGGAGGGCGAGGCAGTGATCCTTAAGCGCCGGGCCAAACTCGACGCAGACGCCAAGGCGGCCGGTGGGGATCGCCCGCCGGCCCTGGTTCGGGCGTACCGGGAAAACGACAGCGAACTGGCGGCGCAGCGCTCGGTGATCGCCGCCAAGCAGCGGGACCTGGAGGCAGTGACCACCCGCTTCGACGCGGACCGCAAGCGTTACCTGGAACTTGGTCACGCGCGGACTGCGCGCTGAGCGCCCGCCTGGCTCTCGTCGTTGGCCGTGGCGGATGAGGCGACCCTCGACCGGCTGAGCGATATCTGCCGTCACGCCCGGGCCATGTTGTTCGTCACCGGGGCCGGGGTCTCGGTCGATTCCGGACTCCCCACCTACCGGGGAATAGGCGGTCTCTACGAGCGGCGCCTGACTCCGGAAGGTCTCTCCATCGAAGAGGCCCTGTCGGGCGCCACATGGAATGCCCGTCCCGACCTGACATGGAAGTACCTGGCCGAGATCGAGGCGACTTGCCGGGGTGCCCAGCCCAATGCGGCCCACCTGGCGATGGCGGAACTCGAACGCCTTCACCCCGATTCCGTCGTATTCACCCAGAACGTGGATGGTCTGCATCGCCAGGCCGGCTCCCAGGCCGTGATCGAGATCCACGGCAGCCTGCACCGCCTGCGATGCGTGGAGTGTGGGCGGTCCCGCCTTGTTCCGGATTTTGGTGGTCTCGCCTTGCCCCCGCAGTGCCCGGCCTGCGGCGGTCTCGTGCGCCCGGATGTCGTCCTCTTCGGTGAGGCGCTGCCCGAGCGAGGATTGCGGGAATTCGAGCGGGCATGGAACCGGGGCTTTGACGTCGTGTTTTCGGTGGGCACCACTTCGGTGTTCGCCTACATCGCAGCGCCCGTGGTGTGGGCCCGCCAACAAGGGATCTGCACGGTCGAGATCAATCCGGGCCGCACCCAGGTCAGTGATCTGGTGGACATCCGCGTGCGGGCTGGGGCGGCCGAGGCGATGGCGGGCCTGATGTCCCGCCTGCGAGATTCTTGAGCCGAGCGAGTTCTAACTCGCTTCCCTCCCCGGTCGAAGAAAAATGTTGCATTGCAGCATTTTTGCGGCTAGGATAACTGAGCGTGCAGAGGAGTCGAGTTCTCCCGCTGCACCCGCGCCGCTATCCGGTCGAAGGAAATGCAGCATGTCCGGTTGGCCTTGAAATCTTTCGGGACCACAAAAAACACCTAACAGGAGATGCCGATGTTGACCCTCGACGATCTGGAGCACTTCAGCGACCCCAGCCTGACCCGCCTTTTTTCCGCCGGGCAGCGCGGCAAGGATCCGGACACCGTGGCGCGCATCTCGCGCATCCTCGCCTGCCTCAATGCCTGTCGTGACGTACCCAACAGCGAGTTGCGGGAAGGCGGCATGGTGAAGGCGCGTCATCATCTCAAGGCGGCCCTGCGGAACCAACGACGCAGTCGCCGGCCCGACCCAGAAGCCCTGCTGGAAGCCCTGGAATTGGCCCTGACGGCTCTGGGGGGTGCCACGTCCGCGCCGGATGAACCCCAGCGGGAAGACCGTCTCGAGGTGGAGGCGGAAATTCAGTCGGCGGCCGGGAAATGGACCTACGAAGACACCCTGGATCCTGAACTGATGGGTTCCCTGGCTCGGGGTGAGTTCGAAATTCTGCCGTCCTCGGAACTGACGCCCTTGGAAGACGTGGCGGGCAAATATGGCGGCTCGACCCGCGTCAATCTGGATCTCATCCTCGATACAGAGGGGCCGAGCGATGTCGTCCGCGTCCACCTTGTGATCGAGGGCGGGCTGTGGCGCTGGAGCGCCCAGGAAGGCTGCTGCATGAGCCGCAATGGCGACACGGTGGTCTTTTTGCCGCCGGAAGATGCCGTCGTGCAGGCGCTGCTGGCCGGTTTGGCGGTTCGTAGCGGTCGCCCGGCTTTGGCCTGGGCAGAGGCCGTCGGCGCGGCGCCTAGCGACGAAGACTGATTCTCTTCGGGGGCGAACTTCGCCCCCGTTTCCTGGCTAGAGCAACACCCGCTCGATACCGCCCGTGTTGGCCTTCGCTACATAGTCGGGCAGCCAGCTCTCGCCGAGGAGGTGCTTGGCGACTTCCACCACGATGTAGTCCGCGTCCACCCCGCCCGCGTCGCCGGCGTAGCGCGACAAGCCCTGCAGGCAACTCGGGCATGAGGTGAGGATCTTCACCGGCGCGGTGGCGTCGGCCCCGCGGAGCTTCGCGGCGCCCTTCTCGATTTCTTCCTGTTTGCGGAAGCGCACCTGCGTCGAGATGTCCGGCCGCGTGGCGGCCAGGGTGCCGGATTCGCCGCAGCAGCGGTCATTCAGATCCACCCGGGTGCCCATCAGCGTGTTGGCGACCTGGATGCCTGCATGCACCTTCATGGGGGTATGGCAGGGCTCGTGGTACATGTATTTCACGCCGCCGATGCCCTCCAGCGTGACGCCCTTTTCCATCAGGTACTCGTGAATATCCAGCA
>JAEUNY010000065.1 GCA_016791005.1 Zoogloeaceae bacterium | reverse complement strand
GCTCAGGTAACGTGACCAGTTCCGGAGGCAGGCACTGGACATCTCCCACCAACTCCAGGCGCTCCCCAAAATGTCGAAAAGCGGCCACATAGACCTCACCCATCCGGGCGTCGGTGACCGTAAGCACGGGCCCCTGCGGCCCCGCTTCGGCCAGCGCTTCCAGGGAGCCCACTGGCACGATGGGCACGCCGCTCCCCAGGGCAAGCCCTTGGACCACTCCGCAGGCCAGTCGCACCCCGGTAAATGCCCCCGGGCCGGCACCAAAGGCCAGGACATCGAGGTCGGCAAGCCGCCCCCCGGCTTCGGCGAGTAATTCGGCTACCGTCGGGAGGACAAATTCGGAGTGACGGGCGTGGCCGACCAGGCCCCGCTCAAGGAGATCGCCGCCCCAAAGGAGGGCCACACTCCCCTCTTCGCAGGAGGTTTCAACAGCCAAAATCTTCATTGGAGGGATTTTACCGGGAACCACCGGATATGACCGGTTCCTGGCGATTAGGGCTTAGATCCCCAATCACCGCGGTCAGTCCCGTCGTCGATAACGGGAATCGCGATAAGCGTCACGCACGGCCTGGCGCAGGGATTCCCGTTCGGCTTCCGACATGCGACGCCGCTCCCGATAGCCGTCCTGGCGATAATCCCCATAGGAACGCTCCAGGGAGCGGCGGAAATCCGCCCGCGCGTCGGCATCGAAATCGCGCTCCAGTCTCACTTCATTCCCCGCAAAGGGTGGCCGGGCGGCCACTGGAGCGGCCATCACCGCCAGAAACACGCCAAGCCACGCCGTCCGAGCCTTCCAACGGCGGGGGGCCCCGAATGGAGTCAGCGAACGGAGCTGCGAGGGAGACAAATTGATGGACAGCATGGTCCGGACGAAGTGATTGGATCTGTCTGTATGGGATAGGTGAAACTTTACTCTGCCGTCTCCCCGCGGCGAAATATCCTGACCGTCATCAGCTTTCTTCTTTGTAAGCGGGCGTTGCAAAATTCCCAATGCTTACGAACCTTTACCCCCCCTTTGGTGACATCGGGAGCGGGAATATTGGCAAAAACCCGGGGCCCCTTTAGGATGCCACCATGAATACCAAAAACCGTTATCGCGTACTTCTGGTCGATGATGACGCCCGCCTGCGGGATCTGTTGTCACGCTATTTGTCGGAGCAGGGGTTTGGTGTCAAGCCGGTGGCTGACGGACCGAGCATGGATCGGGCGCTCCACCGGGAGCATTTCGACCTCATCGTTCTCGATCTGATGCTGCCGGGGGAAGATGGTCTATCCATCTGTCGGCGTCTGCGCACCGACGAAAATCCCATCCCGATCATCATGCTGACGGCCAAGGGCGACGAGGTGGACCGCATCCTCGGGCTGGAAATGGGGGCGGACGATTATCTGCCTAAGCCTTTCAATCCGCGGGAACTGGTGGCCCGGATTCAGGCCGTGATGCGCCGCCAGCCGCAAACGCCCCCTGGCGCCCCGGCCCTGGAAGAGGAGGTCGTGGAGTTTGGTCGCGTGCGGGTCAACCTTGGCAGCCGGACGCTGCAGCGGGATGGCGAAGAGATCGCGCTGACCACCGGTGAATTCTCGCTGCTCAAGGTTCTGCTGCAGCATCCCCGCCAGCCCCTCTCCCGGGACAAGCTTATGGAACTGGCCCGGGGCCGGGAATATGGTGTCTTCGATCGGGCCATCGACGTTCAGGTCTCCCGCCTGCGCAAGCTGGTGGAGGAAGACGCCGCCAAGCCCCGCTACATTCAGACGGTTTGGGGATTCGGTTACGTCTTCGTCCCTGACGACAGCAAGGCCGAACAGGAGTCGTGAAGTTCAGGGAGTTCCTGAGTCGTCTGCCGCCTAGGACTCTCCTCTGGCAGACTTTTTTCCTGATCGCCCTGTTGATCATCGTTGCTTTGGCGGCCTGGTCGAACATCTACCGCTTCTTTGCCGAGGTTCCCCGCTCCGAAAACCTGGCCCAGATGGTGGTGAGCGTGGTGAACCTCACTCGCACCGCGCTAATCAATGCAGACCCCGAGCGGCGACAGGACCTGCTGATCGACTTGGCAGCCCTGGAGGGCATCCGGATCTATCCCGCCGAGGCCTCCGACCGCCTCACGGCCCTCCCCACTTCGCGGAAGATGCATTTGCTGACTTGGGAGATTCAACGCCAACTCGGTGATGCCACGCGCTTTGCCGGCTCCTGGGAAGGGCTCAAGGGCTTCTGGGTAAGCTTCCGGCTCGAGCCAGAGGACCAGGATGAGTACTGGATCATGCTGCCCCAGGAGCGACTCCAGCGCAGCAGCCCGCTGGAATGGATCGGCTGGGCGAGTGCCGCGCTGGTGCTGTCCCTAGGGGGGGCCTACCTCATCGTTTCCCGGGTTGGGCGCCCCCTCGGCGAAATGGCGGCCGCTGCCCGTTTGATCGGCCAGGGCCGCAAGCCTGAACAATTACAGGAGAAAGGGCCGAGGGAACTCGCGGAGGTCGCCCACGCCTTCAACCAGATGGCGGGGGACCTCGATCGGCTGGACGCCGACCGGGCTTTGATCCTGGCCGGGGTGTCCCACGACCTGCGTACACCCCTGGCCCGGCTCCGGCTTGGGGTGGAATTATCCGGCGCTCCGGCCCAGGACGTTGCGGCGATGGTGAGCGACATCGAGGAAATGGACCGGATCATCGGCCAGTTTCTCGATTTTGGCCGCGACGACGGCCAGGAGCGCCTCCATCCTGTGGATCTGGTGTCGCTGATTCGGGAGATCTGCGGCCCATACGAGCTGCGGGGCAACCCCCTGAATCTCGATCTGCCCGGCGAGGCCTGTGTGGAGGCGCGGGAACTCTCCCTTCGTCGTGCCCTCACAAACCTCATGGACAATGCGCTGCGTTACGCGGGTGATGCAGAAGCGCTGGAGATTTCCTTGGCATCCGGGGAAAAGACCATCACCGTAGTGGTCGCCGATCGCGGGCCGGGAATTCCGCCCGCGGAGGTGGAGCGAATGAAGCATCCCTTCACCCGCCTCGAACGGGCGCGGACCAACACCAAGGGGGCCGGACTCGGCCTCGCCATCGTCGACCGAATCATGCAGCGTTGTCATGGGCGCCTTGAATTGCTCCCCCGGGAAGGTGGTGGCCTGCGGGCATGCTTGGTGTTTCCCCGTCCTGCTGCGCCACGGGGTAAGCAACAAGCTAGAATCAATTCTTCGATCGGTCAGACTACCTCATCGTGAAT
>JAEUNY010000150.1 GCA_016791005.1 Zoogloeaceae bacterium | reverse complement strand
TGCCCGAGGCCCAGGCCCTGGCGGCAGCCAACAAGCGGATCGTGAACATTCTCAGGAAGGCCGGCGAAAGCGTGGGCGAGCCGGACGTCGCCCTGCTGCAGGAAGAGGCGGAGAAGGCCCTCTTCCATGCCGTGGTGGAGGTGGCGCCGATGGCCCGTTCCCATTTCGACAACGAGGACTACACCGATGCCCTGCGGGTGCTGGCCGGTCTGCGAGGGGCGGTGGACCGCTTCTTTGACGAGGTGATGGTGATGGCGGAGGAGCCGCTGATCCGCCAGAATCGCCTCGCATTGCTCAATCGGTTGGCTGGCCTGATGAATCAGGTGGCCGACATTTCCCGTCTGTCCGCCGGTTAGGTCGGGGCGCCGGCCACTCCGCTGCCCCTAGGGAGGCACCATGAAACTGATCGTTCTCGATCGGGATGGCGTGATCAACTATGACTCGGACCAGTTCATTAAGTCCCCCGAGGAGTGGAAGCCCATTCCCGGCTCCCTGGAAGCCATCGCTCGCCTGAACCAGTGGGGCTGGCGGGTGGTGGTGGCCTCCAACCAGTCCGGAATCGGGCGCGGGCTGTTCGGGATGGACACCCTCAATGCCATCCACGAAAAGATGGTGAAGGCGATTGCCCAGGCCGGCGGCCGGCTGGACGCGATTTTCTTTTGCCCCCATGCCGCCGATTCGCCCTGCGATTGTCGCAAGCCCAAGCCGGGCCTGTTTCATCAGATTGCCGAGCGCTTCAACGTCGATCTGACCGGCATGCCGTCAGTGGGTGACAGCCTGCGAGATCTGCAGGCCGGTTTGGCCGTTGGATGCGCGCCCTACCTCGTTCTCACTGGGAAAGGGCAAAAGACCAAAGATGATCCTGCGCTGCCGAAGGAGACCCGCATCTACGCGGATCTTGCGACGGTGGTGGCGGATCTGATCGACTGAGGGCCCAGGCGTGAGCATGTTGCGTTCCGTGTTGTTTGCCGTGGTGTTGGTGATCACCACCCCGCCCTTTGCCCTGATTGCCCTGTGCATCGGCCCCCTGGCGCCAATGACGCGCTACCGCATCATCACCAAGTGGACCGACATCGTTCTGTGGTTCGTCTGGCATCTCCTCGGGATCCGGTTCCGCGTGATCGGCAAGGAGAACCTCCCCAATCGCGCCTCGGTGATCCTTTGCAAGCATCAATCGGCCTGGGAGACGATGGCGCTGCAACATGTGTTCCCGGCGATCTGCTTCGTGCTCAAGAAGGAGTTGTTGCGGGTGCCGTTCTTCGGCTGGGGTCTGGCTCGTATGCCGATGATCGCCATCGACCGGGCCGCCGGCAAGGATGCCCTCGCCCAGGTTCTCGAGCAGGGTTCCCGCCGCCTGGCTGAGGGGTTCTGGGTGGTGGTGTTTCCAGAAGGCACTCGGGTCGCCCCGGGAACAACCCGGCGCTACAAACCTGGCGGCGCATGGCTGGCCCACAAAACCGAGGTTCCGGTGGTCCCCGTGGCCCATAACGCCGGTGAGTTCTGGCGCCGCAATGCCTTCATGAAGTACCCGGGGGAAATCATCGTCAGCATTGGGCCGAGCATCGACGGCGCGCTCTACACGGCGGACGAGATCAATACCCAGGCACGGAACTGGATCGAAGCCGAAATGCGTCGCCTGTTTCCCCACCATTACCGCGGCAGTTCCGCCGTAGTCGAGGACACCGCGGCGGCCGGGGACGAGGAAGATGCCTAGGCAAGCTAGGTGTTGTGGGCGTGGGAAGGGTCGCGCCGCCGCCGGACCATAAAAAAACCCCGCCTTGGCGGGGTTTTTTGTGACCTGACCGATGCGTGGATCAGGCGACCTTCTTGCCGCCCTTGGCGGGGGCACCCACCGCCTTGACGGTGGCGCTGGTGGCCGCGGCGACGTTGGCCTCAGCGATTTCGGCGACCTGCTTGGCGGCCTTGGTAACGCTGTCGTAGGCAGAATTGGCGGCGGCGATGGCGGACTTCACGGCCGCGACGGCGACATCCGAACCCGCCGGAGCGGATTTCGCCGCCTTGTCCAGGGCCTCGGCCACTGCCTTGTTGATTTCGGCGACCTGGCCTTCGAAGAGCTTGGAGAACTCTTCCTGCGATTGGGCGGCGATCTGGTAGACGCTCTTGGCGTAGGCGACGGCCTTTTCCACGGCGGGCTGCGCCAGGTTGGACTGCAGGGCCACGAAGTCCTGAAGATCCTTGATGGCCATGGTGGTCTTGGCGTTAGCGACGCTGTCTTCCAACAGGGTCCGGGCAGTGTTCAGGTTCAGGGCGGCCAGGCGCTCGACGCCCGCGAAGGCGGCGTTGGCAAAGCTCAGCAGGGTCTCGATTCCCGCCTTGTTGGCGGCAGCGAAATTTTCGGGGGTGGCGTACATCCTCATCTCCTTGCGTCCGTGGTTTTGGTCTCGAGTGCAGTGTCATGATGCACTGCATCACGCGAGGAATTATAGGAAGGAGCGCTGTAGAGTCAAGGCGATTTTGATGCGTTGCATCATCCTGAGCCGTCATTCCACGGAGCGGAATGACGAGCAGGCCAGGATTGGCGCCTCAGCGGGCCGATCAGGGCTTCGAGTCGGATGCCGCGCCACTGCTCTTGGGCTGAATGGTGGCGGTGACCCGGCTGCCATTGCCGCCATTGCCCGTGGGATTGCTGGCGTTATTGACCAGGTAATTTTCGGTGTAGCCGTCGTACTCGATGTATTGCCCGCGCACTTCGTCCCCAGCGCTCTTCACCCAGGCGCGGTTGAAGAGCTTGGTCTTGTCGGTCTTGTTGTCGTACTCGATGCGCTCGGCTTCGCCCTCCACGTACTCGTTCTTGCCTTCCCGCTTTTGGCGGAAGCGGGCCAGGCTGCCTGCACCGGCAGTGGCAACCCCCTTCTGAAACCCCTCGCCATCCTGGGTGACCACCACCTTGTCCCCGCGAATGGTGAGGGTCCCCTGGGTGAGGATCACGTTGCCATCGAAGACGTGGACCTTGTTGCGGTCATCCACCGTCACCCGATTGGCTTCGATATTCACGGGTTGTTTGCGATCGGCCCGCTCGGCATGGACGGCGGGCAGGGCGGCCATCAGGGCGAGGCCGAGGAGCAGGGGAGTCTTGGGCATGGTGGGCATGAGAGATGAATTTACGGGCCAGCCTGGGACTTGCCCCGGGGAATATGGCCGGTGACGCCCCCGCCGAGCTTAAGCTCACCCAGGAGATTCTGGGCTTCCATGGCGCGGGCGCGGACGATGGTGTTCCCCTGGGTCATGACCAACGCCGTGTTGGTGGCGGCCCGCTCCTCGTTGGGCCAGACGGTGAGGGTGGGGGAGCGAAAGCTCATGGCGGCGTGCTGTGCATCGGGCGCTCGAACCGCGACGACTTCGCCCTGCAATTCGACCCGGTCTCCCTGCTGGAAGACCTGGGCTTCGGCGCTGGTGACGGTGATCGGGCGGCCTTTGCCAGCAAACACCAGTTTGGGCGACGTAATGCGCGAGGAGTCGTCGTCCGGATAGTGTTTGAGGTCCTTGCCGATCAGGCGGGATTCCTCGGCGCCGGCCGCGTCGTAGCGAAAGAGGACGAAGGATTCGACCATCAGGTCCGGGTCGTGGCGGATGACAGCTTCTGCCTTGGTTTCCGAGACTCGGCTCGTTCGTTCCAGCCACACCGTTCCGGCCGCGAGGAGCCCCAGGGCGAGCAGGGGAAACAGCCGCTCCAGATTCGTGGCCGACATGGTTAGATGACCTTGGCCCGCATGAGGTCGTGCATGTGCAGCGCCCCCATCAGGGTGCCCGCGGCGTCGAGGACCAGGAGCTGGCTGACGCGCCCGCGCTCCATCACATCCGCGGCTTCCGCAGCCAACTCGTCGGGTCCGATGGAGCGGGGCCGGCGGGTCATGACTTCGCCTACCTGTGCGGTCCGCAGATCCCCGACCCGCTCCAGAGCTCGCCGCAAATCACCGTCGGTGAAGATGCCCGCGACCGCGCCAGTGGGGTCCCGCACCACCGTCATGCCCATGCCGCCCTGGCTCATGGCCAGCAGGGCCGCGGGAAGGGGGGTGTCTGAGGCCACCTGGGGCACCTCGTCGGCCGGGCGCATGACGTCCCGGACGTGGGTCAGCAGGCGGCGACCCAGGGCGCCGCCAGGATGAGACTGGGCGAAATCCTCGGCGCCGAATCCCCGCGCCTCGAGCAGCGCCACCGCGAGGGCATCGCCCAGGGCGAGGGCAGCGGTGGTGCTGGCGGTGGGCGCGAGGTTGAGGGGGCAGGCCTCCTCGGCTACTGCGGCGTCAAGGTGAACGTCGGCGGCCTGGGCCAGGGGGGAGTCCGGGCGGCCGGTCATGGCGATGAGCTGGGCACCTCGACGTTTGACCAACGGCACGATGGTCAGGAGTTCCTCGCTGGTGCCGGAATTGGACAGGGCGACGACCACGTCCTTTTCGGTGATCATCCCCAAGTCGCCGTGGGCGGCCTCGGCGGCGTGGACGAAGTACGCCGGCGTTCCCGTGGATGCCAGGGTGGCCGCCACCTTGCGCGCAATATGGCCGGATTTTCCAACCCCGCTGACGATGACCCGCCCTTCGCGGCGCAGGAGCAGTGCCACGGCGCGGACAAATTCGTCACCCAGCCGCCGGGCCACGCCCTCGATGGCTTCCGCTTCGATCCGCAGAACCTGCCGGGCCCGCGCAAGGGTCGCTTCCGGGCGGATGGCGGCGGCGAGGGCTTGGTTTGAGTCCATGGCCTGGGAGCAGTTAAACTGGGTCGGAAGTATATCAGATGGGCATTTCCCTCCTTCGCCCACCAACCTGCTGAAAGCGACGTCCGACCGTGCTGAATACGCTGGATCTGGTGTTGGTGCTGCTGACTCTGGCGGTGGTCGTGGTCAGCATCTTCCGCAGCTTCAATCTACCGCCGGTATTGGGTTACCTGCTGGTGGGGGCGGCGATCGGGCCCCACGCCCTGAACCTGATGGAGAACTCCCCTGGTGCCCGCCATCTGGCAGAGTTCGGCGTGGTGTTCCTGATGTTCTCCATCGGGCTGGAGTTTTCCCTGCCGCGCCTCTTCTCCATGAAGCGCATCGTTTTCGGGCTCGGGGCGGCCCAGGTGGTGGGAACCATCGCGGTGGTCACCTTGCTCGGCAAGGCCCTGGGTGCCGGTTGGGTGGCGAGCTTTGCCCTCGGGGGCACCCTGGCCATGTCGTCCACCGCCATTTTGTCCAAGCTGCTAACCGACCGCATCGAACTGGATGCGAAGCATGGGCGGGAGACGATCGGCGTCCTGCTGTTCCAGGATCTCGCCGTGGTCCCCCTGCTGATCCTGATTCCGGCCCTGACCCGTCCGCCAGAAGAGATGGCGGGGACGCTGTCCCTCGCCGCAATCAAAGTGGTCCTGCTGCTGGCGCTGGTGCTCTTTTTTGGCCAGCGCCTGATGCGCTGGTGGTTTACCCAGGTGGCCCGGCGTCGTTCGTCCGAGCTTTTCATGCTGAACGTCCTGCTGATCACCCTGGGCCTGGCCTGGCTCTCGGAGCGGGTCGGCCTCTCCCTCGCGCTGGGGGCCTTTCTCGCGGGCATGCTGATTTCCGAGACCGAATTCCGCTACCAGGTGGAGGAGGACATCAAGCCATTCCGCGATGTGCTCCTCGGGCTATTCTTCATCACCGTCGGGATGTTCCTCGACCTGGGGCTGATCCTGTCTCATCTGCCTGCTGTCGTGGGTGCCGTGGTCGCGCTCCTCGTTCTGAAATGCGCGGTGGCGGCGACGGCGTCCCGCCTGTTCGGCTCGCCCCCTGGCACGGCGCTGCGCACCGGGCTTTGGCTGTGCGCGGGGGGCGAGTTCGGCTTCGTTCTGGTCTCCCAGGTGGATGGCATGGACCTGATGCCCGTCTCATGGTTGCAGATCACGGTGGCGGCCTTGGTGCTCTCCATGTTGCTCGCGCCCTTGATCGTCCAGGTGAGCGACAAGCTGGTGCTGCGTTTCGTCGCCTCCGAGTGGCTTCTGCGCTCCATGGAGCTGACCCGGGTGGCGGCCCAGTCGATGACCACCGAAAAGCACGTGTTGATCTGCGGCTACGGCCGCAGCGGGCAGTACATGGCGCGCTTCATGGAGCAGGAGCACATCAGCTACATGGCCCTCGATCTCGATCCTGAGCGGGTGCGGGAGGCCGCGGCAGCGGGGGACACGGTGGTCTATGGCGATGCGTCCCGGCGGGAAACCTTGGTGGCCGCGGGGATCTCCCGGGCCAGCGCCCTGGTGATTTCCTTCGCCGAGGTGGAGGCGGCGCTCAGGGTGATGCACCATGCCCACGACCTCCGGCCAGACCTGCCGATCGTCGTGCGGGCGGCCGATGAATCGGCCATGGCCAAGCTGTCCATGGGCGGTGCGGCCGAGGTGGTGCCGGAGACCTTTGAGGGCGCGATCATGCTGGCTTCCCACGTCCTGGCGCTGATCGGGGTGCCCCTCAACCGTGTGGTGCGACGGATTCGCGACGTGCGCAATCAGCGCTACGCCTTGATGCGGGGTTTCTTCCACGGCGTCACCGATGCGCCGGAGGGCCCGGATGCAGCGCAGGTCCGCCTCCATTCCCTCATCGTCCAGCCCGGCGCCTACGCCATCGGGCGGACTATTGGCGAGCTGTGCCTGGGGGAATTCGTGGTGGGGGTGTCAGCGGTGCGGCGCAGCAATATCCGGGGCGTGAGCCCCGGGCCGGAGACCGTGATCGTGGCCGGGGATGTGCTGGTGTTGAACGGGGTACCAAGAAACCTCGAGCTCGCCGAGAACCGGATTCTCCGGGGCGCCTGATCGCCCCGGCCGGCGTCGCCCCAGGAGGTTAGACGTTCTTGCAGACGAGGTAGAGGTTGCTGCCGTTATCCACGTAGGTGGTGGTGGGCGCATCGGCGGACACGTTGTCGTTGCTGCCGGATTGCTTCATGCCCCGCACGGATCCCTTGGTGGCGTCGCCATCGTCGAATTGGGCGTCGATGGCGTTGGCGATCTTGGCCGGCAGATTGGCCGAACACATGACGAGGCCGGCGAGGCCCAAGCCACCGTTTTGCACGCCCAGCAAGCCTCCCGAGGCGTTCAGGGGCTGTTCTGCGCTGTCGGTGCTGCCGCCGATGAAACCCGCGTTGCGCAGGTGGAGCCAGAATTGGCGGGACTCGTCGGTGTCGGTGGAGGAGTTGTAGTTGCCACCGATCTGGCCATTGCCATCGCCATTCGCCACCGCCGCCTGGGTCCACCGGGTCTTGGCCCGGCTGTCGTCCCCGGGGAGGGCGCGGTAGCGGTCCTGGTAGGAATAGACCGCCGAGGCCAGGCCATTGAAATCGTTCGCGACGTTCTTGATCTTGGCCTGGGTGATGAGTTCCTGCCCCTTCAGCACGCCGCCCAGGAGCAGGCCAATGATCACCAGCACCACGGCAATCTCGACCAAGGTAAATCCGCTTTGTTGTTTCATCCTTGTTCTCCCGCAAGGGTGTATTGCTTCGATTCAGTTTTCCCCAAAGCAAACCCCACGCCAGTCGCCACGGGGGATTGGGGCCTCCTGGGCGTGATTTTTGACACGCTGCCGTGGACATCCGGACGGCGCGGTGTCAGCTTTTGGACGGAGTGTTGAGGGTTCGCCAGGGCGGATTCCGGGGGTCCGGTACGAGATGTGGGTTTGGCGGTGGAATAAAATGGCCAGGTCTCCCCCTGCTGATCGAGCAAGTGCAATGACCAATGGGTTTTCCTACCAATGGTGGTCCTGTCGGCCGCATTGGCTCCTCGCCGCCTGTCTGGCCGTCCTTCACCTAGCCTTGGTGCAGGGGCCAGCGAATCAGGTGGGCCGCATGGTACTGCTGGCTCACCTTGGCGTGTTTCTGCTCTGGCAGCCCCTGGTCCATGGCGGTCACCGCTTCGGATTGCGCGGCTTGCTCGTGCTACTCGGCGTGGCTGCGGCCGTCGTCTTGGAGGCGTCCTGGGGGCTGACGGCGCTGTGGGTCATGGTTTTGGCGTCGCTGGTGGCCGGGGGGGCTTTTTTCGAGCATCTTTCGGTCGCCCGCTGGGCCTATCGCCTGGCGGTGGCCTATTTGATCCTGGCGTTGGCCGTCATGGTTCTCCCGGAAGTGCTCCCCCAGGCGAGCGGGCAGATCGATCCGCTTCGCCCCCTCGCGTTGCTGTTTCTCCCTGCCTTGCTCCTTGCCATGGTGGTCCTGCCGGTGCCGACGCAGGCACCCCGGGCTGTTGGCGCCTTCGACCTCCTCTCGGCGCTGCTGGTGTTCCTGGTGCTCGCTGTGGTGGTGCTGGGCGCCATGGCCTTCATGTGGCTGGGGGGCGCGAGCTATTTGGGCGGCTTGGTGCAGGCCATCTTCTCGGTGGCCGGCGCCCTGTTGGTCCTGGCCTGGGTGTGGAATCCCCGCATCGGCGCGGAGGGTCTGGCCCTCAAGCTTTCCCGACGGGTTCTGGCGGCCGGCGTGTCCTTCGACGACTGGCTCCATGGCGTGGCGCAGTTGTCCCTCCAGGAGTCGCAACCGCAGACCTTTCTGCGCCGGGCCTGCGAGACACTTCTCAATTTCCCTGGAGTCACCGGTGGCCGGGGCGAGGTGGATGGCCAGGGTTTTGAATTTGGGCGACCCAGCGGCGCGGAGTACCCTTTCGAACAGGGCGGGGTGCGCCTGAGCCTCGCGATCCGGCATACGCCCAGCGCAGCCATGCTGTGGTATCTGGCGCTGGCCACCCAGGTGCTGCAGGAGTTCTACCGTGAAAAGGCCCTCGCCCGCCGGCTGCGCTCCTTGTCCTATGTGGAGGCCGTCCATCAGACCGGTGCACGACTCACCCACGATGTGAAGAATCTGCTCCAGTCCCTCGAGGCCGTGTGTTTCGCTGCGAGCCGCCCAGGGGCGAGCCCGGAGGAGATACAGGGCCTGGTCCAGCGCCAGCTTCCCGTGGTGGCGGAGCGCTTGCGCCAAACCCTCGCCAAGCTGCGCCGTCCGGAGCCGCAGGATCTCGACGAAGTGCCCCTGGCGGTGTGGTGGCGCGAGTTGCAGGACCGCCACGGTAGCTCGGGCATCGTTTTTTCAGCGGAAGCGCCTGCTCCGGACGATCTGGTGCCGCGCTCGATCCTGGGGAGCGTGACGGAAAATCTCATCCAGAATGCTCTGGACAAGCGGCGCTCACGTTCGAGCATGATGATTCGGGTGGACCTGACGATGGCGCCCAAACTGACGGTCAGCGTGGAAGATGATGGCGACGCTCTGGCGGCAGAGCTGGCTGAGGCTTTGTTCCAGGAGCCCGTGGCCTCCGAGCAGGGCCTGGGCATGGGACTCTATCAATCCGCGGAACTCGCCCGTCAGGGCGGGTGGGCCCTCGCTCTCGCCCGCAACGAGGCGGGCTGCGTCCGCTTTTGTCTGACTCAGCAGGCGCCGGCAGCGCGGGAGGGGGGCTGAATTGCCGAGGAGGCGCCCGCCGCCCGTCGCCCGAGCAGGCGGTAAATATCCACCACCCCCTTGCCTTTGAGGGGCACCTGCACGCAGGCGTCAAAGCGGAAATCCTCGGCGAGCAACTCATGGGTGCGGCGATCACATTGGATCGCGCTCGGGTGGCCGTCGGAAGTCAGGCGGCTTGCCAGATTTACGGTGTCGCCCCACAGGTCGTAGATGAATTTCTTCCGCCCCACCACGCCGGCCACCACTGGCCCGGTGCCGATGCCGATGCGTAATTCCAGGGGGCCGGATGGGGTGGGGAAGGCCTTCACCGCCTCCCGCATGTCCAGGGCCAGTTCGGCAATGGCGGCTGCGGGGGCGGGTTTGCCGGCATTCAGGCCGCCGGCCACCATGTAGGCGTCGCCGATGGTTTTGATTTTCTCAAGACCCCGGGCCTCCGCGAGTTGATCAAAGCGGCTGAACACCGAATTGAGAAGGGCGAACACTTCTTGCGCACTCATGCCGCTCGCCAGCCGGGTGAAGTTGACGATGTCCGCGAACATCACCGAGACCTCGGCGAAGCCGTCCGCGATGGTTTGATCGTGATCCTTCAGCCGTTGCGCCACCGGGCCCGGCAGGATATTGAGGAGCAGGCGCTCGGAGCGCTCCTGCTCGATGCGCAAGAGGCGATGGGCGTCCTCGAGCCGCTCCTGGGCCAGACGTTTCTCCCGAATCGCGAAGCGCAACAGCGCATAGACCATAGCCGAGATCGCGGCGAAATTCAGGGTGAAGAACACCACCGAGGTGCGGATGCTGATCTGAGTCGGCGCCTGGAGCGCGAAATCGGCGAGGTAATAATCAAAAAAGCCGGTCAGGGCGGTGAGAAAAAGATAAGCAAGAAACCAGGGCGCCGCCTCCCGGGTCCCCAGGCACAGCACTGCGCCGATGGGGGCGAGCAGGCCCCACAGGATCAGGCCCGACCCGGTGATGAAGTTGCCCATGCTCCATTGGGCGATGAACGGAAAGAACAGGAACAGACCGAGCTGGCTCATGCGAAACCAGTCGAAGCGATTGGTGGCGATGAACAACGCCAGGTTGGCCGCCAGCAAAAGCTGATAGACGAAGGGCAGGGTCGAGGGGAGCTGGGGACCGATCAGCCAGTAAAGCAGCAGCCAGAGACCGGACGTGACACATACCAAGCCGGTGGCGAAGACCAGCAGGGTCTTCGACAGCCGTGTTTCCTCGTTGTCGTCGGGCATGACCCCGGCGGCGCGCAGACGATCCATGAAGCCGGCGGCGGGGCGGGAGGATACCGTCATCGAAACAGAAGCCTGGGCGGAGATGCAGGAGGGATGGCAAGTGTCGCCCGCAGCCGGTTTGGCGGCAAGCCCCGGGAATGATCAGCGGGGGTTGCGGCGGACTTGGCCGTCTTGCAGGAGGGGCTCTAGGCTGTCGCGTCCGGTGGAGATCTGGTCGCCCACCCCAAGCACCACGGCCTTGCCGGATTGAGTGCGAATCGCCGCCCGCCCAGCACTGTGCTGGGGATGGATCTCGCCGCCTGCCACCGGCTGACCATTGATCCAGGCCGTGGTGCGCCCATCGGGATGGCGAACCAGACCGTCCAGGCGCAGGACGGGGCGGGGCCCCGTCATATTGCGTGGCCCAAGGCGGCGCATTTCATCCAGTTCCTTGCGCTCGGCCGGGGTGTGAAAGAGGCGCCCGAGGGGAGGCTCTTCTGCCCGGGCCAGGCTGGCCGGGCCGCAAAGGGCAGCGAGGAGGCCAAGCCAGAGGAAGCGCCGCGCCCGGCTCATTTCAGGAGCCCTCCTGTTCCAGGGTGATCCAGTCGAGGGCGCAGTGGGCGGAGAGCCCGCCCTGACCGCTTGTCGGGCGGGCCAGCCGACATTCGGTGGGGCGCACGATGGCGCTGGGTTCCGCTTGCAGGCCGGCCAGCAGGCCCAGGAGATCCTCCTCGTGGAGCACGGTCGCGGAAACCTCCATGGCGCTGCGCGTGACCCGCAAACGGGCGGATGCGGCGGCGGGATCCAGGGGCTGACGGGGGCGCAGCTCGTATTCCAGGGCTGGCAGGTTCAGGCGCTGGCGGACGGCGGCGAGGCGCTCGACCCAGTCCAGGCGATGTTCAGGGCCCACGACGCCGCGGTCCTCCAGCCTGCGGAACCGGCCGATGGCCTCGCGGATCTGGGCTTCTTCCCCCTGGGCCTGGAGCAGGCGCCCATGGGTCCGGCGATATTCGGAGGCGAGACGGGCCAGGAGGGCCTCGCGCGCCTCGTGGCGGATCTGGGCAAGCCAGACCAGATACCCGCCGGCAAGCGCCATGACGACTGCGGCGATGATGGGCCAGCGCAGGCGAAGCAGATCGTCCCGGCTCATGCGGGCAGCGCCTTGGCAAACATCACACGCAGTTCCAGGCGCGGAACGGCCGCGGTGGCGGGGGCGTCAGCGGCCCCACGTAGGGTGCGGTCCGAGGCCAGGTCCACCGGCAGGCGGGTGATCTCCGCCGTGACGCCGGGAGTTTGCTGGAGCAGTTGGAGGACGCGTTCGCTCTCCCGCAGCAGTGCGCGCCGGTCACCCCAGGCTTCCGCCGGGAAATGGCTTTGCACCGTCAGTTCCGCGAAGGGGCGGGGCGTTGTTGCAGGGGCGAGGCCGGCCGGCGACGGCAGGCTGCGCCATTCCACCGCATCGAGGGTGAGATCGGGCGTCGCGTCGAGGGCGGCGGCCAGCACCGCGAGGGCTTCACGCAGATTGGGGGGCGCGGCCGCCAGACCGTCCACCCTGGCCATGATGCCTTGCAGGGTGTCCAGCGAGCCCGGCATGGGGGGCAGCCCGGCGATCAAGGCGGCGTAGCGCGCCGCGTCGCTGCGGGTTTCTAGGGTCAGACGATCGATTTCCTGATCCAAGGCGAAGGCGTCCACCCAAAGTTTGGCGGCCACCACGGCGCAACCGAGGAAGCACGCGCTGCCCAGCCCCAGGGCGGCCATGCGGATCTGGCGCAGAAAATGAAAGTGGCGGGCTGACTTGGGCGCGAACTGCGGGCCCACGCCGCGCCGCACCATCCAGTGGAGGAAGAGTGGTGTGGCCCGCGAGTCGGCGCAGGGGCTGCGAAGGCCAAGCTGGCGGGCCAGGGTGGTGATGTCGGCAAAGCTCAGGGCCGTCTGGGGCGGCGCGTCCAGAAGCGTGGTCAGCGCACGCTGGAGGTCCGGATGGGCAAGGATCACCACCGGCAACGTCTCGTGGCGGGGAAACAGGCGTTGGCTGCTGAGGTAAGCCTGGGTGCGGGCCGTCTCTTCCGCCAGGGCGAGGGCCAAGGTGCCGGTCTCGGCGTCACTGCGAGGGGCGAGACGCGAGAAACGCAGGCGGCCCTTGTCGAAAAAGATCTGGCGGATGCCGGCTGGGGTCAGGACCACGATCAGCCGAGGGCTGGGATCCTTGGCCGAAAAGGGGGCCGGCATGCCGTCGGCGAGAGTCGGCAGGGTGTGAATGCTGGCCAGGGGGGCCTCGTGACGGGCCATGGCGTCCAGCCAGGGCTCAAGGGCGCCGGGGCGGGTAATGCCGGTGAAAAGAAAGCGCTCGTCCCGGCGGCCGTCCGTCTCCCGGCCGAGGGAAAGCTCGGTGGCAAAGGGGGTGCCGAAGAAATGCTGGTTGCGCTTGCGGGCGAGCATGGCGCTCCGGTCGGCGCCCCGCACCGCCGGGAGTGTTTCGAAGAAATAGTTCTCTTCCACCAGATCCACCAGCAGCCGATAGACCGCGTTCCTTGGCTGGCTGGCCAAAAATTGCGCGAACTGGCCGGCGCCTTCCTCACCCGTAGCAAAGCGGGCCAGGGGGAGCACCTCACCCGCCTGCCAGGCGTAGGCCGTCAGCCCGCCTGCTTCCAGGTAGAGCAGTCGCAGGGCGCTCATGGCTCAGACAGGCAGCTTGGTGATGATGTCATAGACTGGGCCGAGGACGGCGAGCATGATCCATAACATGATGCCCCCCAGGGCGAGGGTCATCAGGGGCTCGAGGAGGGCCTGGAGGCGTTCGACGGATTCCCGCACGTCCCGCTCGTAGAAGTAGCTGACATTGGCCAGCGCGGCGTCCAGGGCGCCGGTGTTTTCGCCGACCCGCATCATGCGCGTCACCAAGGGGGGAAACAGGCCGACCGCCTGGAAGGCGGCCGAGACGTTGTGGCCTTCGCCGATGAGCTGTCCGACCCGCTGGATGCCCTGGCGGAGCACGGCATTGCCCATGGCATCCTCAGCCGTGCGCAGGGCACCGACGATGGTGATGCCTGAGGCGTACATCATGGAAAACAAACCGACGAAGCGGGCCAGGATCAGTTTGCGGCGGACCTCGCCCAGAAGCGGAAGCCGCAGCAAAAGGCTGTCATAGACATAGCGCACGCCAGCCTGGGTGTTGAGGGCGAGCTTCAGCCCGACCGCAAGGGCCATCAAGCCCAAGGCCATGGCCCAGCCATAGGTCCGCAATGCGGTGGAGGTGGCCACCAGGACGCGGGTCTGCAGGGGAAGCGCCTGGCCAGTGCTCTGGAACAGCTTGGCCAGCTCCGGCACCACGAACACCAGGGCCACCACCACCGCCGCCACCAGCACCGAGGACACCACCGCGGGATAGATGACGACCTTGCGGGCGTAGGCGGCGAGTTCATCCTCGCGCTTCAGCGAGGCGGCCAGATCCCGCAGGACATGGGGCAGGTTGCCGGAGGTTTCCCCGGCCCGGATCAGGCTGCAGAACACGCCGTTGAAGGCGTCCGGGTGCTCCGCCAGGGCTTCGGACAAACCGCGCCCGCCCTGGATGCGTTCCACCAGATCGGCCACGATTTCCCGGAAGCGGGGGTGATCGGTGGAGTCCCGCAGGTCGGTGAGCCCCTCCAGGATCGGAACGCCGGCGCGGCTGAGTTGTTCGAGGTGGAAGCAGAAGTTGATGAGTTCCTGCCGGGGCAGGCGCCCGCTCTTCAGCACCCGCGCACCCTGGCGTGGGCCGCCATGAATGAAGTCGAGCTCCATCCGCTTGAGGCGCAACTCCAGATCCACCAGGTTGGCGGCGTCGAGTTCCCCGTAGACCACCCGTCCCCGGGGGTTCATGGCGCGGTAGTTGAACACCGTCATTGCCGGTCCTAGGCCATCCGGTCGGTGAGATCCACCACCCGGGTGAGTTCTTCCAGCGAGGTGCTGCCTTCCTGGACGCGGCGGATGCCGTCTTCAGCCAGGGCCCGGAACCCCTTGGCCCGTGCCGCGCCGCGTAATTCCCGGGCGCTGGCGCGTCGCCCCACTAGATCATCCAGGTCGGGGTCCATGCGAATGATCTCCATGATCGCCATGCGCCCGCGATAGCCCTGGTAATCACAGCGCGTGCAGCCGACGGCGCGGTAGAGAATGGGCGGCGAGCGCTCGGCCTGGGGCCCGAGGAGGCGGATCGCCCAGGGTTCGGCCTCGTAGGCTTCGCGGCAATGGGGGCAGAGGCGACGCAACAGGCGCTGGGCGATGACGCCGACGATGTTCCCGGCCATGATGTCCGGGAGAATGCCGATGTCGAGGAGGCGCGGGATGGCGCCGATGGCCGAGTTGGTGTGCAGGGTGGCGTACACCTGATGGCCGGTCATGGCCGCGCGAAAGGCCATGTCGGCCGTGTCCTGGTCGCGAATCTCCCCCACAAGGATGATGTCCGGATCCTGGCGCAGCATGGCCCGCACGCCATTGGCAAAATCCAGCTTGGCGGCGTCGGAAACCGAGGTCTGGCGCACCATCGCCATGGGGTATTCGACGGGATCCTCCAGGGTCATGATGTTCACGCTCTCGGTGCTGATGTGGTGCAGCACCGAGTAGAGCGTCGTGGTCTTGCCGCTGCCAGTGGGGCCGGTGACAAGGATCAGGCCCTCCGGGCGGGCGATCATCAGCTTGAGGGTGTCGAGTTGCTGCTCGGTCAGCCCCAATCCGTCCAGGGGCACGATGCCCTTCTGGCGGTCCAGAATGCGCAGGACGATGTTCTCACCATGGATGGTCGGTTGCGTCGATACGCGGAAATCCACCGGTCGGCCGCTGATGTGAAGCGAAATCCGCCCGTCCTGGGGGGCGCGAGTCTCGGCGATGTTCATCCCCGACATGACCTTGATCCGCACCGCCATCGCTGGCCAGTAGGACTTGTGCAGGGCGCGGATCTGGCGCAGGAGGCCGTCAATGCGGTATCGAATGCGGACGAAGGACGCCTCGGGCTCAAAGTGCACATCCGAGGCGTCACGCTTCACGGCGTTGTGGAGCAGGGCGTCCACGAGGCGGACCACCGGCTGGCTGTATTCGTCGTTGGTGGCCGCGATGGCGCGAAAATCCACCTCGCCGGTCTCGATCTCCTGCAGGATCCCGTCGATGGAGAGCTGGTGGCCGTAATACTGGTCGATGGCCCGGGCGATTTCGGATTCCCCGGCGATAAGGGGTTCGATTGCCACTCCTTCGGGCACGAGGCTGCGCAGCTTGTCCAGCGCCACCACATCATTCACGTCGGCCTGGGCCACCGACAGGGTGCCCGCCGACTTGTCGAAATGGAGCGGGAGGAGGCGGTGCCGCTTGGCGACATCCACCGGCACCAGGGCTAGGGCGTCGGGGTCCGCGAGGGTGGTGGCGAGATCGACGCTGCGCCGTCCCAGGTTCTGGGAGAGGGCATCCCGCAGGGCGGCCTCGGAGACGAAGCCGAGGCCCACCAGGAGCCGGCCGATGGGCTGCGGGTTACGAGTTTGCTCCAGCAGAGCGATGCGCAGCTGGTCTTCGCTGATCAGGCCCAGCCCGAGGAGCATCTGCCCCAGCAGGCGGCGCGGCGGCGTGCTGGTGGGGGGCGCATTCATGGTGCCGCACCGAGGGCCTGCAGGCGGGCCCGGGCCTGCTCGGCGGAAAAGCTGGCCGCCCGGGTTTCGGCCGCGCGCAGGGCATCGGCATAAAACCGGCGTGCCAGAGGTGCCTGGCGGAGCCGGTCTAGGCTTACCGCCAGGTTGAACAAGTAGTCCGGGTTGTCCGGATCCCGGCTATGGGCGTCAAAATAGGCCTGCTGGGCTTCGGCCCAGCGGCCCTGGGCGGCGAGGGCGTTGCCGAGGGTGAAATAGGCGGGCGAGGCCTCTGGCTGAGCGGCGAGCAACGAGCGCATCGGTGTTTCCGCCCGATCGGTCTGTCCGCGGCTGCGCAGCTCCGTAAGCCCGGCGAGGGCCACCGTATCGTTGGGGTCGATGGTCAAGGTCCGCAGGAAGCCCTGTTCGGCGTCTGCCGCCCGCCCCTGGCGCAGGGCGATGGCAGCCAGACCGTTCACGGCTTCCACATTCCGCGGATCCCGGCGGAGGCTGTCGCCGTAGAGCTGCCCCGCCCGGGTCAGATCGCCCCGGTTGTAGGCGGCGTAGGCTTCGTGCAGGCTCGCGGCTGGAGTAGCCGTGGGGGGCTCGCTGCGCCGCAGGGCGATCCGCTCCGAGCTGCGGGACGAGACTTCGGCGGGGGCGAAGCGGCCTCGCTCCGGCGGGGCGGGGCGGGGCGGCGGGGTGACCTCCGCCGGGCCCAGCGTCGGCGGCGCTGCCGGGGGGAGGGCCGTTGAAGGCGCCTGAACCGGGGGCGACGGCGTGCGTACCCCCGCAACCGTCAGCTGGGCAACCTGCAGCCCGCGGGGCTGGGTGCCCCACCAGATGTAGGTCCCCAGCGCGGTGAAGGCGAGCACAGAGCCGGTGGCGACCACCGGCCAGAAGAGCCGTCGCCCGGCGGGCGCCTTGGCTTCGAACAGGTTCTGCACCGCGGCCCGGGTATCGGGTCCCCGGGCTGTCGCCGGGGGCGTGGGGGCCGGGCCGAACGCTTCCGCCGCCAGATCGTCCTGCCCGGTCCGGCCGGCCTCGCTCTCGAGGGGGGCCAGGCTCAAGCCGGCCTCCGCGGCGGCCGGTACGGTAGGCCGTTCGGATTCCTGCCGGGCTTGCTCGGCCTTTCGCAGGGCGTCGATCAGGAGGCTCATGACGGCAAGGCTTAATGAAGGAGCAGCGGCTCGGTGGGAAAGTTGGCCCGCCCGGGCACGGGGGCCTGGCGGAGGAACTCGGGTCCGGGCAGACGCTCGAGCAGCGTCGCGGGGCGGGGATCGGCGGGGCTGCCGTCCACCACGGCGGGCCGCAGGAAGATCACCAGCTCGGTCTTCTGGATGGCGTTGATGCGGTTGGTGAAGGCCTCGCCGAGGAGCGGAATGGCCCCCACCAGGGGCACCCGACCGGTCTTGTAGTCGATGCGGTCCTCCATGAGCCCACCCAGCACCCCCACCTCGCCGTTACGCAGGCGCAGGACCGATTCGATCTCGCGGGTGCGGATCTGGGGAACTTCATTGGTCACGCCCGCTTCCGCCAGGGCGGGGTTGGGGTCAGGCTTGAGGGCGGAGATTGACGAGATGGTCGGGCGGACGTTGAGGGTGATCTCCCCGCTGTCCCCCACCTGGGGGGTGATGGCCATGACCAGCCCGACCGAGACCGACTGGGGAGTGGTGGTGAAGGTGGTGTTGGTGCCGACGTTGGCGGTGGTGATGGTTTCCGCCTTGACATTGAAATAGACGAATTCGTCCACGACCTTGAGAAGAGCGGTCTGGTTATTGAGCACCGCCAGCTTGGGGCTGGAGAGCACCTTGACCGTGCCGAAGGCTTCCAGGAGCGACAGGTCGATCTTCAAGTTCTCGCTGAGATAGCCAATCTTGAACGGCGTCACCGAGCTGCCGACGTTGGAGCCGAGAGTTGGGCTCTGCATGCTCCATTTGCTGCCGCCGCCAATGCGTGCCCAGTCAATGCCCTGCTGGTAGCCGTCGGAAAGGGTGACCTCCACTAGCGTCGCTTCGATCAGGACCTGCCGGCGGGCCGACGCCAGGACGCGATCGAGAAATTCCTGGATGCGCGCGTGCTGGGTGCCGGTGGCGCGCACCGTGACCACGCCGGTTTCGCGGTTGACGATCACCGAGGCGGCTTCCCGGTAAGCGAACTCCCGCCGTTCTCCCCGGGGGACACCGCTGTCATCGCCTCCCGCCCCACCCTTGCCGTTGGCGGGGGCGCTGCCCGCGCGATCCACGAGGGGGATGATCTTGTCGGTTTCCCGCAGGATGTCCTGGATGTTCTTCTCGATGGATTCCCAGAACTGGTTGCGGGAAACGTTCTCGATCTTGGTGCTGGACACGTTGCCGCCGGTCCCCCCCGCGCCTGCCGCGCCGGTCAGGGCGGCGTTGGAGGTGGTGATCTGGGTGTTGGTGGCCACGGTGCCGGCCACGGTCCGGCTCAGATTCACGTAATCCACCTTGTAGGTGCGCAGGAAGGGCGTGTCCGGCATGACCAACAAGTTGCCCCCCTCCAATTCGTAGCGCATGTCCACCTGGCGGGCGATGCGGGCGAGCAACTGGGGGAGGGTCTGGTTGAGGGCGTTGAGGGTCACCGTCCCGGTGAGGCCCGGATGAACGTCGACGTTTAGCTTGGCATCCCGCGCCAGGGCGAAGAGCAGGTCAGCCACCGGCACGTTGTGCACCACCACCGAATAGGTTTCCAGCGGCGCCTTGGCCTTGGGGGGCGGAAGACTGAAGCTGACGCTGACCGGGTCCGGGATCGGAGCCGTGGCGGGCGGCGACGGGGCGTCCTGGGTGGTCAGGTGGGAGGCGGAAGGGGGCTGCGTCGGCACCTGGGCGCAGGCGGCCAGCAGGGCGGTGAGGACGATCGGCGGGGCGCGGCGAACGCTCATCGGGCGGGCGAGGGGGGAATCATGGGGCCATGTTATCGATTTGGCAGGGCGTTTCAACCGTTCGGCCCGGCGGGCGCCGTGGCAGGCGGGGTCGGGGCGCCTGGCGGGGGGGCGGGCAGGCCCGCGGGAGGTCGGTGGAGGTTCCACCAGATGGCGCCCGTCAGGCCCGCGATGGCGAGGCCGGTGGCAAGCCAGGGCCGCCAATCTCGAGTCGCTGTGTAGTGGGCGTCTCGGATCGCGGTGGCCACGATCTTCGGCCCGATGGCGTGGCCGCCCTGGCAGTAGGCGGCCAGCAGCGCCTTGTCGGCCAGCACGTTGATGCGCCGGGTCAGACCGCCGCTGGCCCGGGCGATGGCGCGAACCGCCGTGGGCGCGAAGAGATCGGGTCCCCGATAGCCGGCGGCGTGAAGCCGGAAGCGAAGGTAGTCGGCCGTTTCCTCAGGGCGCATCGGATCGAGGCGGAAGTGGTGGGTGATGCGATCCTTGAGTTGGCGCATGTCGCTTCCGCCGAGGAGTTCGTCGAGCTCAGGCTGACCCACCAGGACGATCTGCAACAGTTTGTGCTGACCGGTCTCCAGGTTGGACAGGAGGCGGATCTGCTCGAGCGAAGGCTTGGGCATGGCGTGGGCTTCATCCACCAGGGCGACCACGCGTCGACCGGCGGCGTGGCGGGAAATGAGGGCGTCCTGGATGGGGCGGATGCGGGCTTCGGCAATGGGCTGAGGCGGGCAGCCCAGTTCCTCCGCCACGGTGTGGAGCAGGGCCTCCGGGCTGAGGGTCGGATTGGCGATGTAGAGCGCGTCGACCGTGGGCGGCAGGCGATCGAGCAGAACCCGGCATAGCATCGTCTTGCCGCTGCCGACTTCGCCGCTGACCTTGACGATCCCCTCCTCGTGGAGCACGGCATATTGGAGGGCCTCGAGGGTGGCTCCGCGCCGGGCGCCGTCAAAAAAGAAGTCGGGATGCGGCGTGAGGCGGAATGGTGCGTCCCGCAGGCCGAAATGTTCGAGATAGACCGTCATCAGTTATTCACGGGGACCTGGGGACGGGGCAGCCCGAGGACGTCCATGCGGTTGTAGAGGGTCGTGCGATGAAGGCCGAGGAGGCGGGCCGCATGGCTGATGTTCCCTTGGGCGAGGCGCAGGGCGGCTTCGACAAAGGCGCGCTCCTGGGCGCGCAGCGTGGCGTCCAGATCGAAACCCGCTTCCCGTTCGAGGGACGCCATGGCCTGTCGGATCAGTGCGTCCTCCGGAAGAAGGTCCGGGGAAGGGGGGAGTTCGGCGGCCAGGTCGGGCGGGGCTGGGGGGGCGGCGAGATCGAGCTCCGCGGCGAGTTCCGATCGTCCCACCTCGCAGCCCGGATACTTGGTCTGCAGGCGGATCACGATATTGCGCAGTTCCCGCACGTTTCCGGGGAACCCGTACTGACGCCAGAGCCCTTCCGCCTCGCCGCCCAGGCGGAAGGGCTTGGCTTGAAGTTGATCCGCCACTGCCGCACCGAAGTGGCTGAGGAGGCGAAAGCGGTCCTCCTCCAGGTCCCGCAGGGGGGGCACGCGGAGGGAAAACACGCTGAGGCGATGGTAGAGATCGGCGCGAAACCGGCCGGCGCGAACCTCGGCCCGCAAATCTCGGTTGGTGGCCGCGACGACCCGCGCCTGGCTGAAGCGCCGCTGGGTTTCGCCGACCCGCTGGTATTCGCCGTTTTCCAGCACGCGCAGAAGCTTCGGCTGGAGGTCGAGGGGCAGCTCGCCAATTTCATCGAGGAACAGGGTTCCTTCCCCAGCGTCTTCGAAATAGCCGGCGCGTTGGCCCGCGGCGCCGGTGAAGGCACCCCGGGCGTGGCCAAAGAGCAGGGATTCAATGAGATGGGGCGACATTGCCGCGCAATTGAGGGTCAGGAAGGGCTGGTCCCGTCGCGGGCTGGAATGATGCAGCCACTCGGCGGCGCGCTCCTTGCCCGTGCCCGACTCGCCTTCGATGAGGACCGGGTAGGGGGTCGCGGCAAACTGCTGGATCTGCCCGCGCAGGGCCACCATCGGCGGACTGCTGCCCAGAAGCGGCAGGGCGGACCTCGCCGGATCGTCCGGAGTGATCGAAAGGGCGGCAAAGAGGGCCTCGCGAACCCTTGCGGGGTGGGCCGGCTTGGCGATGAATTCGAGGGCGCCAAGGGCTCGGGCGTGGCGGGCATGGGTCTCTTCGTTCTGACCCGACAGCACCAAAATCCGCATCTCCGGGGCGAGGGCGAGGAGTTCGCTGATCAGCGCGAAGCCCTGATCCGGGCGGTGGGGACGCGGGGGCAGACCCAGATCGATCAAGGCAAGTTGCGGGATCGTGGCCAGGCTGCGCACCACGTCGATGGCCTCTTCCCGGCCTGAAGCGGGGTGAACCGTGAAGTCACTGGCCAGGACAAAGCCAAAGGCTTCGCAGATCAGAGGATCATCGTCCACCAGGAGCAGGGATGGGCGGGGCGCGGTGGGCATCCCGTTGGCGTGCGTCATGAGGGCCAGAGTTTAGCCCATGGGGGGATGGTGACAAGTCGCAGCATCTGTTGCGGAAATGCTGCAAAGCAACATGATCTCCGGGAAATTTGCTGCAGTCTGTTACAATATCGCCAAATCAGAACAGTGCGACCTCCACCCCACTCGTGCCTCCTTCCGCCGCCGACCCCATCGTTTCGCTCAAGAATGTCCGTTTTGCCTATGCCGACCGGGAAATCCTGAAAGGGATCGATTTGGTCGTGCCCCGGGGCAAGGTGGTGGCCATCATGGGGGGCAGCGGATGCGGCAAGACCACCCTCCTGCGCTTGATCGGGGGGCAGTTACAGGCAACGGGGGGAGACGTCCAGGCCTACGGCGAGCCTCTGGCGAACATTTCCCGTCGGAACCTTTATGCGCTGCGCCGCCGCATGGGGATGCTTTTTCAGTTTGGCGCCCTGTTTACGGATATGTCGGTGTTCGACAACGTGGCGTTCCCGCTGCGTGAGCATACCGATCTGCCGGAATCGCTGATTCGCGACCTTGTCCTGATGAAATTGCAGTCCGTGGGTTTGCGGGGCGCGGCCCAGTTGATGCCCAGCGAACTTTCGGGTGGCATGGCGCGGCGGGTGGCCCTGGCGCGGACGGTGGCTCTGGACCCCGGCCTTATCATGTATGACGAGCCCTTTGCTGGGCTGGATCCGATCTCGCTGGGCGTCATCGGGCAGCTCATCCGCACGCTGAACGACGCCCTCGGGGCGAGTTCCATCGTGGTGACCCACGACGTCCAGGAGTCCCTGCAGATCGTGGATTACATCTACTTCATTTCCGAGGGGCGGGTCGTTGCTGAAGGCACGCCAGCGGAGATCCGGGCGTCGGAAGACCCGTGGGTCCATCAGTTCGTCTGGGCCCAGGCGGACGGGCCGGTGCCCTTGCACTTCCCGGCTCCGGCCTACGAATCGGACCTCCTGGGGGGTGATCATGCTTGATCTGGGCGGGCGAGCGCTGCGCCTGATCGGGCGCCGGGTGGTCAATGCCGTGTGGCGGCTGGGATTTGCCAGCCGCTTCCTGGTGGCGATTCTGCTTTCCTCGGGCATGGCGTTCCAGCGCATCGGGCTCACCGTCCGCCAGGTGTATTTCGCCGGCGTGCTGTCCCTCATCATCATCCTGGTGTCCGGCCTCTTCGTCGGCATGGTGCTGGGTTTACAGGGCTACGATACCCTGCAGAGATACGGCTCATCCGAGGCCTTGGGGGTGCTGGTGGCCCTCTCTCTGGTGCGGGAACTGGGCCCGGTGGTGTCCGCGCTCCTCTTTGCCAGCCGTGCCGGCAGCGCGATTACCGCGGAAATCGGTCTCATGAAGACCACTGAACAATTGTCCGCCATGGAAATGATGGCGGTGAATCCCATCGCCCGGGTCGTGGCGCCGCGCTTCTGGGCTGGGGTCTTTTCCATGCCCGTGCTGGCGGCCCTTTTCTCGGCGATGGGGGTGATCGGCGGTTATCTCGTTGGGGTGGTCCTGATCGGTGCGGACGAGGGCTCCTTCTGGTCCCAGATGCAGGCAGCGGTGGATTTCCGCGAAGACATCATCAACGGGGTCATCAAGAGTTTCGTATTTGGTCTCACCATTTCCTGGATCGCGGTCTTCGAAGGCTTCGACGCCGAGCCGACGGCCGCGGGCGTGTCTGGGGCGACGACCCGCACGGTGGTGATTTCCTCTCTTTCCGTCCTGGCTCTCGACTTTGTCTTGACGGCGTTCATGTTCCGGGGATTGCGATGAATCGGACTTTGTTGGATTTATGGGTGGGCCTGTTCGTGGCCATGGGCCTCGCAGCCTTGCTGTTTCTTGCCTTGAAGGTGGGTAACCTTTCTTCCTCCTCCTACGGCGAAGGCTACGTACTCACCGCCAATTTCGACAATATCGGCGGCCTCAAGGTCCGGGCGCCGGTCAAGAGCGCCGGGGTCGTGGTTGGGCGCGTCACGGGGATCGAATACGACAACCAGACCTTCCAGGCTCGGGTGGTGATGAGCATGGACGCCCGCTTCAAGTTCCCCAAGGATACCTTTGCAAACATCCTCACGTCCGGTCTTCTGGGAGAGCAATATATTGGCCTCGATCCGGGGGGCGACGTGGATAACCTCGCCTCGGGCGACGCCATCAAGAAGACGCAGTCGGCGGTGGTGCTGGAGCAGTTGATCGGCCAGTTCCTCTTCAGCAAGGCAGCTGAACCCGGTGCGCCGGCCGCTTCGGCGAAGTAGGGTGGCCAAAACCCTAAGGAATTTGTAACCGCGTACGATGAAGCAAGGCAATGCCTTCAATCGATCTTGAGAACTGGACGAACGCCATGACCGCTACTCCTGTTGACCGGACTTCCCGCCTCCAGCGTGTGGGAGCCACTGTTGCCATCGTGGTACTGACCGGCTGCGCGACGACCGGGAGCGGTCACCCGGATGACCCCCTCGAGGGCTACAACCGGGCGATGTTCAGCTTCAACGAGACCGTGGACAAGGCGGTCATGAAGCCCCTGGCCCAGGGCTATGACTACGTGACGCCAAAGCCGGTCAAGGTGGGGATTGGCAATTTCTTCGGCAACCTGGCCGACGTCTGGATTGGCGTGAACAACCTGCTGCAGGGCAAGGTGCGGGACGCCTTGTCGGACGCCGGGCGTTTCCTTCTCAACACCACCGTTGGCCTCGCCGGCCTCTTCGACGTGGCGTCCGATATCGGGCTTGAAAAGCATGACGAAGACTTTGGCCAGACCCTGGGTAAATGGGGGGTCGGTGAAGGCGGGTACTTCGTCGTTCCCTTCCTGGGCCCGCGGACCATCCGCGACACCCTCGCGCTGCCCGTGGACTTCAAAGCGGACCCGGTGGGTTGGCTGCAAGATGTCGCATCCCGTAACGTCTTGTACGGGGTGCGCGCGGTCCATGATCGCTACACTCTGCTGGGTGTCGAAAAGACCCTGGAAGAGGGAACCTTGGACAAATACACCTACGCCCGGGACTATTACCTGCAGCAGCGCCGTTACCGTGTCTTCGACGGTCGGCCGCCGCGGGCCCGGGGTGACGATGCAGCCATCCTGACGGCGCCGGATGCGAGCCTTGAGGCTACCACATCGGCGGCGGTGCAGCGGCTGGATCTGGCTGCCCTGGACTTGGCGCCGCGGGCCGTGGCCTTTCCTGGAGATACTGCGAATCCATGAAGCGACTGATTTCAATTTTCCTGTTTTCCCTGTTTGCTCAGCTGGCTCTCGCGGCCGACGCGGCGCCGGATGCCTTGGTGCGGGACGTCACCAATGATGTCCTGACCATCGTCCGCCAGGACAAGGCCATCCAGTCGGGGGATACTCGTAAGGCGATCGATCTGGTCGAGGCAAAGGTGCTGCCCCATTTCGATTTCAAGCGCATGACGGCGCTGGCGGTGGGCCGCGACTGGCGTCAGGCCTCGCCGCCCCAGCAGGATCAACTGATCGATGCGTTCAAGTCGCTGCTTGTGCGCACCTATTCCAATGCCCTGACCCAGTACCGGGATCAGACCATCGACTTCAAGCCGCTCCGTGCCCAGCCTGACGATACCGACGTGCTGGTCCGGACGGAGGTCAAGCAATCGGGGGCGCGGCCGGTGCAGATCGATTATTCCCTCGAAAAATCCGCGGCCGGATGGAAGGTCTATGACGTGATCGTGGGCGGGGTCAGTCTGGTCACGAACTATCGGGGCTCCTTCGCCCAGGAAATCAAGGCGAGCGGCATCGACGGGCTGATCAAGTCTCTGCAGGCGAAGAACAAAGAGTTCGCTGGCGGCGCCAAGTCATGATCCGCGTATCGGGAAACACCATCGAAGTCAGTGGCGAGATGAATGCCACCACCGCCGCAGGCCTCCTTGCCGCGGGTCGTCCCGGCGCCGGGGACTGGATGGTGGATCTCGCCGGGGTCACCCATGCCGATTCGTCGGCCGTCGCGGTTCTCCTCGACTGGCTGCGGGCCTCCCGGCGTGCAGGGGGGCGGCTGAGCTTTCGTGGCGTGCCGTCCGGGGTGGTCAGCCTGGCGCGTCTCTACGGCGTCGACGAGTTTCTTCCCCTCGAGCCCGCTGCCGCACCCTGAGCGGCGTCAAGCATTGCCATGAGCCAACCGGCCGTCCGGGTGATGGATGTCGTCAAGCGCTATGGCGCGTTGGCGGCGCTGGACGGGGTGCGCCTGGAAGTCGCCCAGGGCGAATTTTTTGGCCTCCTCGGCCCCAACGGGGCGGGAAAAACCACCCTCATCTCGGCATTGGCCGGGCTGGTGCGTCCTGACGGCGGCCGCCTGGAGGTGATGGGGCACGATGTGGTGGCCGATTACCGGCTCGCCCGTCGCAATCTCGGAGTGGTGCCCCAGGAACTCGTCTTCGACCCGTTTTTCACGGTCCGCGAGATGTTGCGGATCCAGTCCGGCTACTTTGGACTCCGTCAAAACGACGCCTGGATCGACGAAATCCTCGCCAGTCTCGACCTGACCGCCAAGGCCGATGCCAACATGCGCGCGCTCTCCGGCGGCATGAAACGGCGGGTCTTGGTCGCCCAGGCGCTGGTCCATCGTCCCCCGGTGATCGTTTTGGACGAGCCCACCGCTGGGGTCGATGTGGCGCTTCGCCAGGGGCTCTGGCAATTCATTCGCAAGCTCAATCGCGACGGCCACACCATCATCCTCACCACCCATTATCTCGAAGAGGCGGAGACCCTCTGCGGGCGGCTGGCGATGCTGAAAGCGGGCCGGATCGTGGCCCTCGACACCACCGAGAACCTGCTCCAGCGTTTTGCCTCCCATACCCTTCGGGTGCGGCTGGCGGCGGGTGCCGAGGTGGCCGCCCTGGGTGGTCATCCGGCCGGCGGGGGGTGGTGGGAGTTCGCTTTCGATCGCTACGCCGAAGTGGAGTCCATCCTGGCGCGGATCCGCGAGTCCGGCGTCGAGATCGCGGACATGGAGGTGGGGGCGAGCGATCTGGAGCAGGTGTTCCTGCAACTCATGCGGGCGGCTTGAAGCGAAATGATCGGATTTCAGACCCTGCTCAAGAAGGAAATCTTGCGCTTCTGGAAGGTCAGCTTTCAGACCGTGGCGGCTCCGATACTCAATGCGGTGCTCTACCTCCTGATCTTTTCCCACGTCCTGGAGCGGCACATCACGGTGTATGGGGAGGTGGCCTACACCAGCTTTCTCGTCCCGGGGCTGGTCATGATGTCGGTGCTGCAGAACGCCTTTGCCAACAGTTCGTCGTCTCTGATCCAGAGCAAGATCACCGGCAATATGGTGTTCATGTTGCTTCCTCCCCTTTCCTACCGAGAGTTCTATGTCGCCTACGTGCTGGCGGCGGTGGCGCGGGGCTTGCTCGTCGGCGCGGGGGTATGGCTTGCCGCCCTCCCGTTCGTGCACCTGCCACTCCAGGAGCCGCTGTGGGTGCTGACCTTCGCCGTGCTCGGGGGCGTGGTGCTCGCGTCCTTTGGGGTGATCGCCGGCATCTGGGCCGATAAGTTCGACCAGCTCGCTGCGTTCCAGAACTTCATCGTGATGCCGCTGACCATGCTCTCCGGCGTCTTCTACTCCATCCATTCCCTGCCGGCTTTTTGGCAGGGGGTCTCCCATTTCAATCCGTTTTTCTTCATGATTGACGGCTTTCGTTACGGCTTTTTTGGCCAGTCCGACGTATCGCCGTGGATCAGTCTGGCCGTGGCCGTGGCCAGCGGTTTGGTTCTCGCCGCGCTCACCCTGGCAATGCTGGCCCGCGGATACAAGCTGCGGGGCTGATCGGCCGACTACCCCAGGGACATCACCATGTTTGACGCCAAGGAAATTGAACGCCTCATCGAAGCCGGCTTGCCCTGCGACTTCATCCAGATCGAAGGGGATGATGGGGTGCATTTTACCGGCATCGTCGTGAGCGGCACGTTCGCCGGCAAGCTGCGCGTGCGGCAGCACCAGGCCGTGTATGCCACGCTTGGACCGCTGATGGGCAACGAGATCCACGCCCTGCAACTGCAAACCTACACGCCCGAACAGTGGGCGACCGTGAGAAAGGATCTGGGGCTCTAGGGCCCCTCAAGATGGATAAGTTGTTGATTGAAGGTGGCGCCCGCCTGCATGGCGAGGTCGCGATTTCCGGCGCCAAGAATGCCGCCTTGCCAATTCTCTGTGCGGCGCTTTTGTCGGCTGAGCCTCTAACCCTCACCAACGTGCCGGCCCTCCGGGACATCGCGACCTTGCTCGCCCTGCTGCGTCAGATGGGGGTCAAGGCCGAGCAATCCGGAGATACCGTAGTTCTGGACGCGAGCGGGCTCGATAACCCGGTCGCGCCCTACGAAATGGTGAAGACCATGCGGGCTTCCATTCTGGTGCTTGGCCCCCTCGTGGCCCGCTGTGGCGAGGCCCGTGTGTCCTTGCCTGGGGGCTGTGCCATCGGCGCCCGCCCAGTGGACCAGCACATCAAGGGACTCCATGCCATGGGGGCGGAAGTGGCGGTGGAGCATGGCTACGTCCGGGCGCGAACCCGGCGGCTGAAGGGCGCCCGTCTCTTTACCGACATGGTCACGGTCACCGGTACCGAGAACCTGATGATGGCCGCCTGCCTCGCCGACGGTGAGACCGTCATCGAAAACGCCGCGCGGGAACCCGAGGTCGTGGATCTCGCCAACTGCCTGGTGGCCATGGGTGCGCGGATTTCCGGCGCCGGGACCGACGTGATCCGGATTCAAGGCGTCGAGCGTCTACATGGCGCCACCCACCGGGTGATGCCCGACCGCATCGAGACCGGCACCTATCTTTGCGCCGCCGCGGCCACCGGCGGCGAGATCCGCCTCACTCGCACCGCCACCTCTTACGTCGATTCCCTGGTGGACAAGCTTCTGGATGCCGGCTGCGAGATTACCCCCGAGCGGGATGCGATCCACCTCAAGGCCCCCGAACAACTCACCGCCGTGAGCATCCGGACCGCGCCCTACCCGGCCTTTCCCACCGACATGCAGGCCCAGTTCATGGCCATCAATTGCGTGGCGCGGGGCGCTGCGGTGATCCGGGAGACCATTTTCGAGAACCGATTCATGCACGCCGTGGAATTGCAGCGCCTGGGCGCGGACATCAAGATCGATGGCAATACCGCCTTCGTGACTGGTGTGCCGCGACTGCAGGGGGCCACCGTCATGGCGACCGACCTGCGGGCTTCCGCCGGGTTGGTGATCGCCGGTCTCGTGGCTGAGGGCGAAACCCTGGTGGACCGCATCTACCATCTGGATCGCGGCTATGAAAAACTGGAAACCAAGCTCGCGGCGCTGGGCGCCCGGGTGCGTCGGGTGAGCTGAGGCTGCCCAGGCTTACTGCAGGAATCGCGTCGTGGATGGAATCACCCTGGCCCTCTCCAAGGGCCGCATTTTCGAGGAAACCCTGCCCCTGCTGGCGGCGGCGGGGATCGTTCCCCAGGAAAATCCGGAGACCTCCCGGAAGCTGATCATCGGGACCAACCGCCCGAATGTCCGCCTCGTCATCGTCCGGGCCACGGATACGCCCACCTACGTGCAATGGGGCGCTGCGGATCTGGGGATTGCTGGCAAGGACGTGCTCCTGGAGCATGGCGGAGCAGGGCTCTACGTGCCCCTGGATCTCAAGATCGCCTGTTGTCGCCTCTGCGTGGCCGTGCCCGAGGGCTTCGACTACGCCGCCGCGACCCGGCCGGGCAGCCGGATCCGCGTGGCCACCAAGTACATTGCGACGGCCCGTCAACACTTCGCCGCCAAAGGCGTTCATGTGGACCTCATCAAGCTCTATGGTTCGATGGAGCTTGCCCCTTTGGTGGGCCTGGCCGACGCGATCGTCGATCTGGTGTCCTCCGGCGGCACCTTGCGGGCCAATCAACTCGCCGAGGTGGAGGAGATCATGCCGATCAGCTCGCGTTTGATCGTCAATCAGGCCGCCTTGAAGCTCAAGCAGGACCGCCTCCAGCCAGTCATCGACGCGTTTGCGGGAGCGATCGGCCATGAGTGAGCAGATTCGTCGCCTGGATGCCCGGGAGCCCGGGTTCCTTGCCTCCCTTGCTGCGCTGCTCGCCCTGGAGTCGGAAACCGATGGGCGGATCGAGGCCGCGGTAGCCGAAATCCTGGAGTCTGTCCGGACTCTCGGGGATCCCGCGGTCCTGGAGTACACCCGCCGCTTCGATGGTGTGGACGCCACGTCCATGGCGGCGCTGGAGTTGCCCAGGTCGGCGCTCACCGGCGCCCTGGAGAGTCTGTCGGTCGCCCAGCGGGAGGCCCTGCGCATCGCAGCCGACCGGGTGCGGGTCTATCACGAGCGGCAGCGGATCTCGTCCTGGGATTACGTGGAAGCTGATGGCACGCGCCTCGGTCAGCAGGTTACCCCGCTTGATCGGGTGGGTCTGTACGTGCCAGGAGGCCGGGCGTCCTACCCGAGTTCGGTGCTGATGAATGCGATTCCGGCCAAGGTGGCGGGGGTCGGCGAACTCATCATGGTGGTGCCCACCCCCCGGGGCGAGCAGAATCCGCTGGTTTTGGCGGCGGCGGCCATCACGGGTGTGGATCGCGTCTTCACCATCGGCGGCGCCCAGGCTGTGGCCGCCCTGGCCTACGGGACGCAGACCATCCCCCAGGTCGACAAGATCGTCGGCCCAGGCAACGCCTATGTCGCCAGCGCCAAGCGCCGGGTATTTGGCACGGTCGGCATCGACATGGTGGCGGGGCCCTCGGAGGTGCTCATCATTTCGGATGGCTCCGGCCATGCGGACTGGGTGGCGATGGACCTTTTCGCCCAGGCCGAGCACGACGAACTCGCCCAGTCGATCCTGCTGTGTACCGACGCCGACTTCATCGACCGGGTGGAGGAGAGCATTGCCCGATTGCTGCCCGAAATGCCCCGGCGGGAGACCATCGCGAGTTCCCTCAAGAATCGGGGAGCCCTGATCCACGTGGAGAGCCTGGAGCAGGCCTGTGCGCTGGCCAACCGCATTGCGCCCGAGCATCTGGAACTGGCCTTGGCGGAGGCGGCCCCCTGGGTTGAACGGATCCGCCACGCGGGGGCGATCTTCGTTGGCCACCATTCGGTGGAGGCCCTGGGGGACTACTGCGCCGGGCCGAATCACGTGTTGCCGACCATGCGCAGCGCCCGCTTTTCTAGCCCGTTGGGGGTGTATGACTTCCAGAAGCGGACCAGCGTGATCGAGATTTCCGCCGCGGGCGCCCAGACCCTCGGGGAGGTGGCTTCCATTTTGGCCCATGGCGAGGGACTGCAGGCCCATGCCCGCTCGGCGGAAATGCGCCTGAAGAAATCCTAAGGCCCACGCTCGGCGGCCTGGGATCCGTCCGAGTTCCCTATCCCGGGGGGCTGCGGGTCTGTAAGAAAAGCTTGCCTAATGGTGGCGCGGGCCGACGCTGACCGGATCGACCGGCGCCGCGGAAGCCCTGGGTGGCCGGGGCATGCCTCGTCAGCGACTCCTTCCATCTACCGTAAAGGTGGCCGACACATTTCGATTGGCTTTGTTACCCCCGGTTGCGACCCGGAAGTTCATGCTCTCCTTACGGAAAAACCGAACAGGAGGCAAATCATGACCAAGTTCATGCAATGGCTCGGCATCGGCGCAATCGTACTCGGCACCAGCGCCTGTGCCACCTGGGACCACATGTCGCACCGGGAAAAGAGCGCCGTCGGTGGCGCGGCAATCGGTGGCGTGGTCGGCGCAGCGGTCACGAATGGGGGCGTGCTGGGTACGGTGGGTGGCGCCGCCATCGGCGGGGTGATCGGCGATCAGGTCGGCAAGGATGGCCATCGCTATTGATCAGCTCCTAACCGCCGGCTGCGGCCGCTTCCTGTAGCCACGCGGTAATGCTGCCGGGTGCGGGAATGCGGCCGCTGGAAACCACCTTGCCATTCACTACCAGGCCCGGGGTGGAAAGGATGTCGTAGGTAAGGATGTCGGCGTAGTCCGTCACCTTTTCAATCCGGGTTGGCACTCCGAGTTCCTCCGCACAGTTGCGGGTCAGCTCCTCCAGCTGTTTGCAGTTGGCACAGCCGGGTCCGAGGATCTTGATGTCGAGCATGGAATGCCTCCTTCAGGAATGAATGGGGGGGGCGAGCCGACTTGCCACCAGGCGCGCGGCCGCCAATAGCAGGGCGGCACTGCCCAGCACATAGGTGGCGATGACCCATCCGCCCGTGCCGTCGATCCAGGCGCCATAAAGCCACCCGGCGGTGGCGCTCATCAGCGCCACCAGGGCGACATAGGTCCAGGCGCGTGCGCGGCCGATGATGGCGGTGATGATGAAAATGCTCTGCAGGCTCAATTCCGGATCGGCCATCAGGTAGGCGAGCAGCGGTCCGCGGTGCATGCCGAGATCCAGGAACATGCGCGCGATGGGGACTTCCACCAGGGTCGGAAAGTACATGAAGACCCCGAAGGCGACCCCGGCGGCATTGCCCGTCAGGCTGTTGCGACCGGCCAGGGCCTCGATCCATTCCGGCCGGATGATGCCTCGGATGACGCCGACGATGAACACCCCGACGACCAGGAGGGGAAGGATCTGCTTTACGAAGCGCCAGGATTCCCAAAGCCAGCTTGAGAGGTCCTCCGGAGCCAGTCGGCGGGCGAGCACCGCGACGGCGAGGAGGCCGAGCGCCACCCCGACGAATCGCCCACCTAGCCCAATCCGCAGAACGTGAGCCTCAGGCCGGACGACCATGGCCGCCACCAGCAGAGTGAGCGCTGACAGGCCGAGGGCCATCCGCGTCCAGCGATTGAAGCCTTCCTGGATCGTTTCGAAGCCGCGCCAGGCGGTGGTCGCAATGGCGAGGAGCAGAAGGATCAGGATTGCTCCCTGGACGGACACGCCTTCCTCTCCTCGGGCGGCGTCGTAGGGCACCCACCGATCCAGGATCGACTGCAGCTCAAGGCTTCCCGATATCGGCAGGTGGACCTCCCAAACGGTGTCGGTGAGCAGGCCGACCTTGAGGGTACCGGCCAGGAGGAGGGCGATCCAGGCGATCAGCAAGCTCAGGCTGGTGGTGGTCATGGGAGCTTCGTCACCGGCGCCGAACGTGCCCGCGGGGGTGTTCTCCAGGGCTGCGTCCTGACGGTCGAAGAGCTGCGCCATGATGAGACCAATTCCGATTCCGAAGACGAGGGAGAGGATCAGCCGGGCGAATGCGAAATCAGGCCCGATCACGCTACCGGTATAGACCAGGGCCAGGATGTTT
>JAEUNY010000130.1 GCA_016791005.1 Zoogloeaceae bacterium | reverse complement strand
TTGAGGGAGTCCTGCCAGCCGAGGTAGCACATTTCCAGCGGGATGGCGTCGGGGATGCCTTCCTGGGTGATGGCGAGTTCCGTTCCGCAGAGCACGGGGGTCAGTCGCACGCTGACCTCCAGCACGCCGGGCAGCGCCGGGTCGTCGAAGGTGTCGGTGTAACGGATGAGTTGGTCCAACACGAGTTCGAGGTATTCGCCACCAAAGGCATGGGATGCCCCAGTGGTGAAATTGCGGAAGGACATCCGAAAGCGGCCACCCGTTGCCGGCTCAAGCTGCTGGACGGTGCAGGTGAAGCCGTGGGGCGGCAACCATTTGGCCAGGGCGTCGGCTTCGAGAAAAGCGCGATAGACCTTGCTGGGCGGGCAGCGCAGGACGCGGTGGAGATGGACGGCGCGGGTGGCCATGGGCGGGTTCCTTTCGGGGCAAAGTCGGCCCCACCGGTGCCGGGTTTCCGGCGCCGGTGGTCAAAGGCACGATACGACAGATTAGTGCAAATCGCGGCGCGCAGCAGGTCTGCGCACTATTGCGGTGATTGCGTTCGGCACCGGCCGAGCAACGAGGTGGGAGGGGCGGAGCCGCTGAGAACCCGGGGCGAACGGATCCCGCCGCTCAGGCGCTGAACAGGGCCTTCAGGTCCACATCGGTCTTTTCGGCGGAGGCGAATACCAGCAGCGGTTGGAGGCCAAACTGGAAAAGGCGGGCAATGACGAGGTCGGGGAACTGCTCGGCGCGGACATTGAAGATATTCACCGCTTCGTTGTACCCCTCCCGGCGGTCGGCAATGGCATTTTCCAGCGCCGTGATGCGAGTCTGCAATTGCATGAAATGCTCATTGGCCCGTAGCTCCGGGTAGGCCTCGGCCACGGCGAACAACTGGCCGAGGCCGGACCGCAGGGCGCTCTCGGCGACGCCGAGGGCCGAGACATCGTGGCGCTCCCGGGCGCTCGCGACCCTGGCCCGGGCATCCACCACCCGCGCCAGGGTGGTTTGCTCGAACTGGCTGTACTGGCGACAGACTTCGACCAGCTTGGGCAGTTCGTCGTGCCGCTGTTTGAGCAGCACGTCGATGTTGGCCCAGGCCCGCGCGACGCCGTGCTTCAGGCGCACCAGCCCGTTGAAGGTCATAACGCCATAAAGGGCCGCGATGACGGCGAGGGCGAGAAGGATCGCGGGGGTCACATTCATGACTGTGCTCCGTTGGCCGCTGGTTGGGAGCCGGTGGGCCGGGTTCAGAAAGCGTGGGCAGGGGGCGGGCGAACCGCGGTCTGGGCGATCAGCGGCGCCTGGTCTTCCACCGGCATGCCGATCCGGTGGATCAGGATTTCCGGACTGGTGTGCAGCAGGGCCGCCGCTTGAAGGAAGTCATCCGCCAAAGCGGAATTATCCCAGCCTCGGCTGCTGTGGCGTGCCAAATTGGCCGCAATGACCACATTGCGCACGCGCGGGTTCGCCGATTCGCGATCGTCCAACAGGTCAATCAGGAGCTTGGGCAGGCGCCAGGCGTGGATCAGACCCAGCTGGATCTGATGGGCATCTACGCCGAACACCTCGGCTTGCGCGGCGGTGCTGCGCAGGCTGCGATCTTCCCTTTGGCGCGCATACACCTCGGCCGTGAGGCGGGGCGCGTAGATCCAGCACACGACATCCACCGCCTCCCGGAGCAGGGCGGCGACGGTGATTTCCTCGACGTCCACGTCGTGGCGAAGGATGGCCCAGTCCCGGGCGATGTGGGCGGCCCGTCGAGCCCGCCCGATCACTTGCAAAACCCCCAGCAGGGCCTTGGGGTGGGTGGCCAGGGCCTCCTCCACCGTGTCCACCGCTTCGAAGGCATGAAAAAAGGGTTCGACCCCCATCATCATGATCGCCCGGTCGATGGTGGTGATGTCGTGGTTCTGGGAGTGTCGCCGGTGGGTTTCCATGTGGGTCAGCAGTTTCAGGGTCATCAGCGGATCGCTGAGAACCACCCCGGCCAGGCGTTTGGCATTTATCCGCTCCCCGTCTTCCCGCATCGCGTCGAGGGCCCGAGCGGTGTGCTTGAGCACCGGCAGAGCTTGCGCCGAAAAATAGGCGACGTAGGCTTCGGCGGAACCAAGAGGGCTATCGAGACGCGGCATGAAAGAGGCCTGATTGGAGTCTTACCGCCTTTACGGTCCACCTCAATCGTGACTTGAGTCAGGGCATTGGCCCGCCAACCCGGTATGGCGCGGGGTTTTGGGTATAATCGGCGGCCTAACAAGAAGCCGGCCACGGCTTGGCCTGGATCACGTGGTGCGGAGGGGACGCGAGCATGACCAGTTCGTTCAAAGCGTTTCTGATCGAAGAGGCGGCGGATCGCCAGGTCTGCGCGCGCATGGGCACGCTGGACCCGTCCCAGCTCGATGCGGGCGAAGTGCTCATCCAGGTTGCCTATTCCAGCATCAATTTCAAGGATGCCCTGGCCGCCACCGGCAAGGGGCGCATCATCCGCCGCTTCCCCTGCGTGGGCGGCATCGATCTCTCCGGTAAGGTGGTGGAAAGCGCCGATCCGCGGTTTTCCCCTGGCGACCCGGTGATCGCCACCAGTTTTGACATCGGCGTGGCCCACCACGGCGGCTACGCCGAATTGGCCCGTATTCCCGCGAATTGGGTGGTGCCGCTGCCGGATGGCTTGTCCTTACTGGACGCCATGGCGCTGGGCACGGCCGGCTTCACCGCCGCCCTCGCCATCGTGCGCATGGAGCATGAAGGCCTGAAACCCGACCTGGGGCCCGTGATCGTCTCCGGCGCGACCGGGGGCGTGGGGGGGCTCGCGGTGGATATGCTTGCCGGCCTGGGCTACGAAGTGGTCGCACTTACCGGCAAGGAGTCCGAAACGCCCTATCTGCAGGAACTCGGGGCGGCGCAAATCAAGCTGCGGGACAGCGTCGACTTTGCCAAGGGCCGCCCCCTGGAAGCGGCTCAATGGGCCGGCGCGGTGGATAACGTGGGGGGTGAGATCCTTCACTGGATCCTCGCCACCATGAAGCAGGCGGGCGTGGTGGCCAGCGTGGGCAATGCCCAGAGCTTCAACCTCAATACCACCGTGTTCCCCTTCATCCTGCGCGGTGTCAGCCTGCTGGGGGTGGATTCCGGTTACATCGGCTTCCCGATCCGCGGCCAGGTCTGGGAGCGTCTCGCCGGGGACCTGCGGCCCCGCCATCTGGCCGGCATGACCCGCGTGATCGATTTTGCCGAACTGCCCCAGGCCTTCGATGCCTTTATCGCCGGACAGGTGAAGGGGCGGACGGTGGTCAGGATCGGAGGCGCGTGATCATCCCATGGAGCCGTCGGTGAGCCAGGAGGTCAGCCCCATTCGCCGCGTGCTCATCGTGGACGATTCCCGCATGGTGCGGGCCTCGCTCATCCGCCACATTCGCGACCGTTTCGAAGTCCGCGAGGAGGCGGACGGCGAGGCGGCCTGGCAGACCTTGCTGGTGGATCCGTCGATCCAGTTGGTCATCTCCGACATCGGCATGCCGCATCTGGATGGGTTCGGCCTGCTCGAACGTATTCGCAGCTCCCGCCTGCCGCGTATCCAGGAACTGCCGGTGATCATCATCTCTGGCGAGGAAGAGGGCGAGACGAGGGAGAAGGCGCGCAGTCTGGGGGCCAACGATTTCATCACCAAAGGGGTGGGCACGGCCGAGTTGCTGGCCCGTCTCGACTCCCTCGCCCAGTTGAACGAGGCGCGCCGGCAACTGGAAGCCAGCCGCGCCGCCCTGCAGCAGCAGGCGCCCGTTGATCCGGTGTCCGGCCTGCAGACCAAGGCCTACCTGGATGCCCGGGGCGAACAGGATCTGTCCCTGGCCCGCCGTCACCACACTGCCGTGAGCGCCATGGTGGTGGCGATTGACCACTACGACACCATGCTGGTGCGTTATGGCGCCCATGTCATGCAGCTCATCCTCAGGAAGCTGATGGGCATCCTCGCGGCCTGGGTGCGCAAGGAAGATACCGTGGCCGAGCAGGCGTCCGGGCAAATGGCGGTGTTGTCCCCCGCTACCGACCTGGAGGGATGCCGCGCCTTCGGGGTCCGGCTGCAGCAGGCCATCGAAAAAGTGGTGCTCACCTATCGCGAGGAGCGGATCCGGATTACTGTAACCGTCGGGATTGCCGCGTCGTCGGAAGAGGGTGCCGAATCCGCGATGGACCGCCTGCTCGCCCGGGCGACGGAACGGGTCCGGCAGGGGCAGGATCTGGGCGGCAATCGGGTGCATGGCCCGGAGGCCGTTGCGCCGCTTGTTCGGCCGGTGCCGCCGGTCGAGGTCAGCATCGATCAGGTCATCGCGGCATTGCGAAGCGGCGAACCGGCGGGGGGGCATCCTCCCTGGCGGGACGTCGTTCGCCAATTGCTGCCGTTGTTGGAGCGCCTAGAATCAGAAAGTCGTTGCGGTATTCCCCTGGCGAGGCTCGCGCAGTTTGTCCAGGCGAATACCGACGGCGGCCACGCGTCGGAGAACGCAACCACCGGTTAATGGCCGGAAAAAAAGAGTAGTTGTCATGAGCAGCATAGGGATCCAGTTTGGGAGAGGAAGCGTATGACCACCTATAAGGAATTTCACCGCCGTTCCATCGAAAATCGCGACGAGTTCTGGATTGAGCAAGCGCGCCTGGTGCATTGGCACAAGCCGCCAGAAGAAGTCTGCGATTTTTCCAACCCCCCCTTCGTCAAGTGGTTCAAAGGGGGACTCACCAACCTTTGCTACAACGCCGTCGATCGCCACGCCGAATCGCACCCTAATCGTAAGGCTCTGGTCTACATCTCCTCCGAAACGGATGAGGAAAAGACCTATTCCTTCTCCCAGTTGCGCGACGAAGTCATGCGCATGGCGGCGATCTACCAGAGCTTGGGGGTCAAGAAGGGCGATCGGGTCCTGATCTACATGCCGATGATTGCCGAGGCTTGCTTCGCCATGTTGGCCTGTACCCGGATCGGCGCCATCCACTCGGTGGTGTTCGGCGGCTTTGCGTCCCACTCCCTGGCGACGCGGATCGACGATGCCAAGCCCACCGTAATCGTCTCGGCCGATGCCGGCATGCGCGGCGGCCGGCCGGTGCCCTACAAGCACCTGCTGGACGAGGCCATCAGCCTTGCGGAACACAAGCCCGCCAAGGTGCTGATGGTCAATCGCGGCCTGGACAAGGAAATGGCCATTGTCGATGGGCGCGACGTGGACTACGCGACCCTGCGCGGCCAGCACATGGATGCCCAGGTGCCCGTGGCCTGGATGGAATCTTCCGAGCCGAGCTACATCCTGTACACCTCCGGGACCACCGGCAAGCCCAAGGGCGTGCAGCGGGACACTGGCGGTTACTGTGTCGCCCTCGCTGCCTCAATGAAGCACATCTACTGCGGAAACGCAGGCGAGACCTTCTTCTCCACCTCCGACATCGGCTGGGTGGTCGGCCATTCCTACATCATCTATGGCCCGCTCATCGCCGGCATGGCCACCGTCATGTACGAAGGCACGCCGCTGCGCCCCGACGCCGGTATCTGGTGGAAGATCTGCCAGGACCAGGACGTCACCGTGATGTTCAGCGCCCCCACCGCCATCCGCGTGCTCAAGAAGCAGGACCCGGCCTTCCTCAAGAAGTACGACCTCTCCAAGCTGCGCGCCTTGTACTGCGCTGGCGAGCCGATGGACGAGACTTCCCATCAGTGGATGATGGACGAACTGGGCATCCAGGTGATCGACCACTACTGGCAGACCGAAACCGGCTGGGCGATGCTGTCCCTCATGCCCGGTGTCGAACACCAGGAGGTGCAGCTCGGCTCCCCGGGCTTCCCGGTGTATGGCTACGACGTACGCCTGTTCCGCGACGACGGCTCCGAGTGCGGTCCGAACGAGAAGGGGATCGTCGGCGTCGTGCCGCCGCTGCCTCCGGGTTGCCTCTCCACCGTGTGGGGCGACGACGCGCGCTTCGTGTCCACCTACTTCAGCCTCTTCAAGGAGCCGCTGGTCTATTCCAGCTTCGACTGGGGGATCAAGGACGATGCCGGGTACTACAAGATACTCGGCCGTACCGATGACGTCATTAACGTCGCCGGTCATCGCCTGGGCACCCGGGAGATCGAAGAGGCCGTTCAGTCCCATCCCGCCATCGCCGAGGTGGCCGTGGTGGGCGTGGCCGACAAGCTGAAGGGGCAGATGCCCATGGCCTTCGCCGTGGTCAAGGATGCAAAGACCGTCGATACCCCGGAAAAGGCTGCCGCGCTGGAGAAGGCCGTCATGAAGCTGGTGGATGGCAGCCTCGGCGCCATCGCTCGCCCGGCTCGGGTGCACTTCATCTCCGGCTTGCCCAAGACCCGTTCCGGCAAGATGCTGCGCCGGTCCATCCAGGCGCTGGCTGAAGGCCGCGATCCGGGCGATCTGACCACCATCGACGATCCGTCGACGCTGGAGCAGATCAAGGCCGCCCTGACGAGCTGATCACGTCCTGGTGAAATGAAGAGGCCGCCCTGGGCGGCCTCTTTTTTTGGAGTGTTCGGGTCGCGTATCCGGAGCGGGGCTTCCCGAGGGTGCGGTCTGGCGGGCCGTCAATCCGCTGGCGCGCATCCGGCGGGCTTCAGGGTGCGCTCCCGGGCGGCGGGAAACTGGCCCAGCTTGGCTGCGGGGCGGCGCGGCCGGGGCAGGAGTTCGCCCCCGCAGTTCGGGCATCGCCCGCCAAGCACCGCCTCGGCGCAGGGGCTGCAAAAGGTGCACTCGAAGGAGCAGATGCGGGCATCCGGGGAGTCCGCCGGGAGATCCCGGTCACAGCACTCGCAGTTCGGGCGAAGTTCCAGCATGGTGTCTCCGTTCAGGCGGGTTTGGTGGGCGGCGCGGCTGGCTCAAGGGGCGTGGTCGTAAAGGGGTTGGCCCTTGTCCACCACATGGACGGTAAAGAGCTTGAGGGGAGTATCCCCGACGATCTGAAAGCCGCCGTGGCGAATCTCCCGCAGGTGCATCACCGAGGCCCCCGTGGCGAGTTCCATCGGCGCCTTCCCTGGCGCCTGCACCGTGGCACCCTGGACGACATAGGCGGCTTCGATGCCATGGTGAAAATGGCGCTCCAGGTGCTCGCCGGGCCGATATTCCGTAATCGAGGCGACCACCTCCATCCCCGGAGCGCCAGAGAGGTCGGCTCGATGGAGTTCGACGCGCTGCGCGGTGTCAGCGGATGGTTCCGCCCTGAGGCCGATGGCGGGGGTGATGCTCAAAGCAAAGCCGACCAGCAGGAGCCGGAGGGGGCCGGACTGGCTGCGGGCACAGGGCCGATCGTGCGGCAGGGATTCCATCATCTCGTGGTCAGGCGTGGGACTGGGCGCGGCGGATGGGGGGCACCTTGGCGGTGTTCTTGAAATGCATCTTCCACAGCACGCCGAGCAGGCTTTCGCCATGGGAGACCGCCTTGCGGGGCAGGGTCAGGAGGTCGTCGGCCGGCGTCGCGATGGCGCGAACGCAGGTGGTGGCGGTCGTGTAGCCCGCCTCGGCGGCGGCCTCGACGGAGCGGATGTCGTGGCTGCCGTAGGGATAGCAGAAATGGCGCAACGGCTCGCCCAGGACGTCTTCCAGGATCGTCTTGCACTCGGCGACCTCGCGGCGCACCGTGGCGGTTTCCTGCTGGGCGAGTTTGAGGTGATGGACCGAATGCCCACCGAAATCGCAGCCCTCGGCCCGCAAATGGCGGATCCGGGCCGCGTCCATCAGGGGAGGGGTGGGGCGGCCGTCGGATTCGAACCAGTAGGAAGGCTGGCCGATCATGCCGGCGATGAGATAGACCATGGCCGGAAAGCCATGGCGCTGAAGGATGGGCCAGGCATGTTCGGCGAAGTTCTCGTACCCATCGTCAAAAGTCAGCGCCACCGCGCGGGGCGGAATGGGGGTTTCGCCGGCCAGACAGGCGGCGACCTGATCCATGGACAGCACCGCGTAGCCCATGCCCGCCAGCCAAGCCATCTGGGTGGCAAAGCGGTCCACCCGACAGTAGGTCGAGCGGTGGGCGCGCATGGCCCCGGTGAGCTCCCGAAAGGGCCCCACCTGGTGGTACATGAGAATGTTGATACCGTCCGCGCTCATGTCGCTGCCTTGTTCACCCGCCCGACGCGAGCTGGGCGTAAAGGTCCCGATACTGGCCGATGATGGCCGCTTCCCCGAAACGGTCCACCACCTTGCGGTGGCCCGCGGCGACCATGCTCCCCTGCAGGGTGGCATCGGCGGTGACGACACGCAAGCCTTCCGCCAGCGCCGGGGCATCGCCGCAGGGCACGACCCAGGCATCGCGGCCGGCTTCGGCAATCTCCCGGGCGCCGCGAAAGGCGGTGCACACCAGGGGTTTGCCGTAGGCCCAGGCCTCGAGTATGACGTTGCCCAGGGTTTCCTCGTCCCGGGACGGGAACACGATCATGTTGGCCAGCGCGAGCCAGGGGGCCGGATCCTGCTGCCAGCCTGCCCACACGATACGATCGCCGATGCCGCTCTCTTTCGCCTGGTTCTCAAGCTCGGCCCGCAGGGGGCCGTCCCCCAACAGCACGAGGCGAAGGCGGCGTCCGCCGATTTCGGCGGGCAGGGCGGCGAAGGCAGCCAGCAGGTTGGCATGGCCTTTGACCGGCACGAAGCGCCCGGGGTGCACCATCAGCCAATCGTCCGGCTGGGCGTCGATCTGGCGGCGCAGGGCCGCGAGGGTGGCTGGGGCGACCGCCTTCGGCGGGTCGGCGAAGTTGGTGATGTGGAAGACCCGATCGGCCGGCAGCCCGCCCTGGATCATCCAGTCGCACAGTCCTTTCGTGTTACCGATCCAGGCGTGGGCGTGGCGAAACGGGTGGAGGGCGTAGTAGCCACCGAGGCGGGCGATATGCACCTGGCCCCGGCCAGGCTTGAGATGGGTCAGCCGCGAGGCGCGGCCCATGTAGGTCTGGACGATGGGCGCGTGGCTCGCACGGGCATGGTGGCTGACCTGCCAGCGGGAAACGGGGTCCCACACCGTGCGCATGGGCAACTCTGCGCTGGGAATGCGGGCGAGGTGGTGGCTCGCCAGGTCGCCGCCGCTCCGCACCAGGGCCGAAACGGGTTCTCCACGACCTTGCATGGCGCGCAGAAAGCGCACGAACCAGCGTTCGGCGCCGCCCATCTCGCGGCTGCCGATGATGTGGAGCGAGGGGATGCTCACCGCCTGCGGGCCTCCAGAACCTTTTCGTAAATCGCCAGATTACCGGTCACCATGGCGTCGACGGAAAATTCCCTTTCGATGCGCCGTCGACTCGCCGCGCCCATCTGCTGCCGGAGCCTACGGTCGCCGAGGAGGCGCGCCATGGCTGCTCCTAGGGCCGTCACGTCGCCCGGCGGAATCAGCAGGCCCGTCACGCCGTCCGCCACCGCCTCGGGAAGCCCGCCAGCGCGGGAGGCGATGATCGGGACGGCCGCGGCGCCGGCCTGCAATAATGAAACGCCCAGCCCTTCCATGTCGGCTGGATGGACCAGCAGATCCAGGCCCCCCAACCAGCGCGGCAGGTCGTGGCGGAAGCCTGCCAAATGGACCCGCCCGGCCAGGGACGGGGCCGCGATGGCGGCCCGCAGTTCGCCTTCCAGGGGCCCCTGGCCGAATAGCAGGACGTGAAGGGAAGGATGCTCGGCCAGCAGCGGTGGCAGGGCCTCCAGAAGGTAGCGGTGCCCTTTGCGAGCGATGAGCTGGGCCACCATTCCGACCACCAGGGCATCGCCCGGCAGGCCGAACTCGGCATGGAAGGCGTCGCGGTCCACCGATGCGAGGTAGGGCGCCGCATCCACCGCGCTGCGGACGCAGCTCACCTTTGCGGGGGCCAAACCCTCGGCGAGCAGGACCTGGCGGATGCCCTCGGAGATGGTGATCACGTGGTCGAAGAGGCGGTACTTCACGGCCACCACCCAGGGACGCTCAGGGTTATCCACCCGCCGCGAGACTACGCAGGGGGTTCCGGTGATCCGGGCGGCAACGCCGCCCCAGGTGTCCGCGCCGCGCCGGCTGTGGAGATGGACCAGATCAGGCTGGGTGGCGCGGATGAGCCGGGTGAGGCGGACAGCCAGCAGCATATCGCCGTCACCCCCCATCGACATTTCCCGGACGCGGGCGCAGTGGGCGGCGGCCTTGGCGATGGCACTGCCGGTGGGGCAGGCGAGCAGATTCTCTACGCCCCGGCCGGCCAGCCCGTCGAGGATATGGGCCACCTGGCGGGCGCCGCCGTAGAGGTGGCGACCAGCTTCCACATGGAGCACTTTCACGGCGCCGGGGTCTCCAGCACGGTGCGCGCTTCGGTGAGGACTCGCTCGGGGCTGATGTCCCGCAGGCAGGTAAAGGCGCCGTGACAGGTGGGGTGGCGACGGCAGGGCGAGCAGGCCAGGCCCAGCCAGATCACGCGGGCATTGGGCCGGCCAGTGTCGAGGTAGGGGCGCGTGGAGCCGAAGAGGGCTACCGTCGGCCGGGCGAGTCCGATGCCCATGTGGGTGAGGCCGGTATCCACTCCGATTACCAGACCGGCGTGGGCGATGAGGGCCACCGTCTCCGCCAGCGAGGTGGACCCTGCCAGATTCACGATGCCCGCGCCTGGCGAGGCGATCCGCGCCGCGGCTGCAACGTCGGCGGGGCCGCCGAGCATGACCGGGGTGAGCCCCAGCCGCTGGGGGATGAGCGGCGCCAAGGCCTGCCAGGCGTCTTCGAACCAATGCTTCTGGGGCCGGGTGGTGAACGGCGCCAGGACGGCGTAGGTGCCCGGAGCAATTCCGAGCTCCGCGAGACGCGCGCGGGCCCGGGAATCGGCTTCTGGATTGACGTGGAGAGTGGGCACGAAAGGGTCGGCAGGCAGACCCAATTGCGCGGCAAGAAACCGGTATTCCGAGCTGATCCGCTCCATGATCCCGCCTTTTGGGATCACCTCGGTCATTAGGAGATGACTGCCCTCCCGCGAGCCGAGACCGATGCGGCGGGGTGCGCCGGACAGCCAGGTCACCAGCCCGCTTTTCAGCAGCCCCTGGAGGTCAATGGCAATGTCGAAGCGGTGGGCCCGCATCGTGGTGCGAAATTTCCGTATCGCCCCGGCGAGGGTCAGCCAGCGTCGCTCCCGCCACAGGCGCTGCCATTCGGCCTTGGGCCAGACGAGGATTTCATCAACCGTCGGGTCGTCCGCCACCAAGGCGCCGAGGCCCGGCTCGGCCAACCAGGCGATGTGGGCGTCAGGGTAGGTGGCACGCAGGGCCGCGGCGATGGGTGAGGCGAAGACGATGTCGCCGATGGCCGAGGTGCGGACGATGAGAATGCGTGTCATGAACTCCGTCAGGCGGGGGCCCTGGCCTGTGCAGGGGGCCGCAGGGCGCCGGAATGCGGCTGTGTTGTCAAGGTCGGGGTGGGCGGATTCACACCGGGTAGCCCCATCGGTCGAGCGGCAGCCCGAGTTCGTGGGCGAGGGCGCGGTTCGATGCCCGGTAGCGCTCCTCAATCCGCTGCACGATCGCGTCGCCCAGTATGGCCCGCGGGCCGGCCGGGCCGCTGAAGAAGGCGAAGCGATCGAGCAAGGGCGCCACCAGACGGTGGCGCAGACGGTACATGCCTGGAATGTTCAGGATGAGCCGCTTGTCCATGACGTTGCGATAAGAAAAATGGTTCATCTTGCGCGCCACCCACAAGCTCAACCGCTTGTTGGAAACATTGAGCCGGCTTTGGGGGACCGACGCCAGATCGACCTCGAGGCCGAAACGGCGGGCATAGTCGTCCATGAAGCGCTGCGGTTCTCGCGAGAACTCTTCATACAAAAAGACATGGACCCGCTCCGCACCGAACACCTGGCGGTAATGGTCGATGAGCAGGCGGTAGTCAAAGTGCTGGAATGAGAAATACGGGGTCTTCTTCGGAGAAAAGCCGTGGGGGTCGAGGCGGTCGAAGGGGTAGAGATAGCGGCGGGGCGAATGGGTGCCCCCTTCCTTGATGTACTGCTTGTACACCGAGCAGATCATGTCCGGCTGGCTGCGGATGAAGATCGCCACGTCGGCGTCGGGCAGGGTCGCCTTGAGCCGATACGCCACCTCCTTCGACAGGAATCCTTGCAGGCCCCCATTGTGGAGGTTGCCCGACAACTCCTCCTCGCAGAGGATCAGTCCATTGGTGTGGCCAACTTCGAGGGCCGCGATGGCTTGATCCGGCGAAAACTCCAGGGCGTGGACGTCCAGGAAGGCGGCCCGCACGCGCTTGCGATGGACGTAAGTCCGGTTGGTGACCGCTGGATAATAGGAACGCTGGAACCAGTTGGTAGCGGTCTTGTGGTAGCCGATATGCACGAGGCAGCGGGCTGTCACGATGGACGACTCCCGGGCTGGGCCGAGTCAGTGGTCATCGGTGACGTCGCGCTTCCGTCTCCTGGCGTGGGCGGGTAGGCCAGGAAGGGGGCCAGCTTGTTCACCGCGTCGTCCAGGTAGGCGAGATCGGCCGGATCAAATTGGTGGCGGTAGCCTCCGACCCGGCCGGCCCTGACCTTGAAGGAGTTCGGATCCGTGGGATCGCCGGGTTTGAGCATGCCCCGGTTGAATCCGCCCCGGGCTTCCAGGGCCCGCATGTTGTCAAAGGAGGCAAATTCGACCGCGCCGGAAATCTGGGCCGGATCGTTGGGCGGCAGACCGAGAAAGTCGGCAATGCGGCGCAATTCGCCTGCCGTGTCCTGGCGCAGGGATTCGTAGCGGATCCACAGGCAATGCGGATGATTGCGCAGGCGCTCCCGCCAGGCGTTCATGACCGCCACGATGCCCTCCACCCCGCGTCCGGGCAGGCGGATGAACTCGGCCAGGCTGCATTCCACCCGCCGCTGGGACCGCTTCTGATTCTGGTGATAGAGGGACACCACCACGTCGCGGGGGTCGCGGAAAATGACGATCACCCGCTTGCGATCAAGGATGGCCGGTGGAACCAGAAACTTCCCCCGCCACCGTTCGTGCCACGTTGCCAGGGCATGGTGGGACCAGTGTTCGTGTTCGTAGCCGATGCTTGGGATGCGCCGGTCTGCGCCCGCCAGATCGTCCAGGGTAAAAGGGACGTCAAAGCGCAGTGCGAGATATTTGTTGATCAGCACCCGCAGCCAGGTCCGCCCGCTCTTGCCCACGGAAAGGACCAGCACGTCTGGTCGCGCATAGCGCCAGCGCCGACGGCTCAGGTTCCAGGTGACGAACATCGGAAGGGCGTCCGCTTTCGATTGGATGGGCGTTGTGCGGGCCGTGGCCGACCCCTGCGCAGCGGAGTTTACCCATTTCCCCCGGCGCCGTCGCCTGGGGTCGGGGCGCCTCGGAGCATCATGTCACGGCGTTGGGCGGTGTACCCAGGGCACGCAATCCGAGCAAACACATCAAGGTGAACATGCGGGTATCCACGTGGTTGAGCCGGTAATCGAAGGTGGCCCAGACGGCGATGAACACCATGGCGCCGACGACTCCGGGCAGGAGGGCGCGCAGGCGGGTGTCGTGGCGGCTGGCCAACACGAGCTTCCACAGCAAAGCGGTCAGCAGGGCGGCCCAGAGGGCGAATCCGATCAGACCCTGAGACCAGAGGAGTTGCAGGTAGGTGTTGTGCAGATGGTCATAGCGTTCTCCGGCGGGCAGATCGGCCTGGGGGCGCAGCCCTGTCTCGATGACTTCCACGAGGCTGCCAAAGCCGTGGCCCAACAGCGGGGCGTCGGGGAATCTCGTCACGGCAAAGCGCCACAGATGAAGGCGAGCGCTGATGGAGGATGCGGGCGCCGCATCCAGACCCGCCTGGTCGATGGTGGCCACCACCTTGTGCTCGGCCGCCAGGCGCTTGCCGATCACGGCGCCGTTGGCCAGGGTCAGGGCTGCTAGGAGGCCGGCCAGGGCAAGCGTCGCTACTACGCTCCCGCGCCGTCGGGGTGCCTCGCTGCGTCCCAGCCATAAGGCCAGGGCGCCGGCGGTGGCGAGGGCGGCGACCAAAGCCAGAAAGGTCGAACGGTTCTGGGCGCTGATCAGCATCTGGCCAAGGAAGACGATGCCGACGAGTCCGAGGCCCAGAATTGGCCAGCGCCAGGAGCCGTTGCGCCGGGCCCAAAGAGGCCAGGTGGCGATCAGGAGGACGAGAAAGGTCCCCGCATAAAGGCCAATGCCGAGGGGGCGATCGAGGTGGAAGCCGAGTCGCTCGCCTTCCCACAGGACGGCGGGGCCCTTGCGGATCAGAAATCCCAGGGTGCCGAGTAGAAAGCCGGACAACATGAGGAGCCAAAGCAGGCCGATCCGCCGCCGTGGGTCGTCCCCAAGCAAAGCGGCGAACGGGAGAAAGAGGAGGGGAAAAATCCAATCCATCAAACTGCCAGCGGGATCGATGAGGGCGGAGTCCCCCACGCCCGTCCGCTGCATTCCGAAGCGCAGGATGGACCAGAGCAGGATCGCGAGGACCAGCCCGTCTATGGCGTCGAGGGAACCCCGCCCACGGCGGATGAGCGCCACTAGGGCGGCGGGAAGGCAGAGGGCTGCGCCCACGTGGGCCGGCGCAGTCTTGACGAGAGCGGCCAACGCCAGGAGCATCAAACCCCAGCGGGCGACGGCAAACGCTGCGCTCATGAAGGGCTGCCGGCCAGAATGTCGACGAGGTGTTCGGCTCGGCGCTGCCAAGTGTAGGAGCGGGCGTCCTGACGGGCCTTGGCCGCCATGGCCAGTGCGGCGTCAGGGGCGGCCTGGAGGCGGTGGAGGGCGTGGATCCAGGCCCCGGGATCGTCCGGCGGCAGGAGAACGCCGTTTTCCCCGCTGCGGATCACCTCACGAAGAGCGGGCAGATCCGAGGCCAGGACAATCCGTCCCGCCGCCATCGCCTCGAAGAGTTTGATCGGGCTGATGGAGGCCGCATGCTGCAATTCGGGCTGATAGGGCATCAGGGCAAAGGCGCCCGCCGCCACCTGGGTCGGTACTTCCGCGTGGGCCACCCGAGGATGAACCACCAGGGTGTTCAGATCCTGCCGGGGTAGGTCATCCACTGGTCCGGTGAGATGGACGGTGACGCCGGCCGCCGCCATGGCTTCCAGGATGGGCAGACCGCGATCGTGACTGATGCGGCCCACATAGGTCCCGACCCCGGCGCTCACTTCGGCGGCGGTCAAAGGCGGAATGCCCTCGAAACTCGCGATATCCACGCCGCTGGGTACGACATGGATCTGATCGGCGGGAAAGCCTGCCCCGACCAAGGCTTCCCGCCCGGCGCTGCTGATGGCGACGATGCCCTTCAACCAGCCATCCTGCATGGCCTGGAGCAATTTGGGCAGCCCTTGGCGCGCGGCCAGGGTGGCGGTGTCATGGATCTCCAGATAATGGGCCAGATGGGCCTTGGCAAGCACGAGGGACAACTCTGGAACCCGGGTATAGATCGCGGCGGCCCGGCGCAAATTTCGGTCGTTCATCAGAACGAAGGGCCAACCCCCCCAGCGGCGGTGGAGAAGGGCGGTCGGGTGCAGGTCGATGGCGTGACGGATCCCCATGCCGCGCAGGAACGCGGCCATGTCAAACCGTCGGGGCACTGGGGGAAGGTAGAGGGTGACGGCCCCCCAAGTTTCGGCAAGTGCTTCGACGGTGTGCAGGGTCTGGATGAGGTTGGCCCGCGGACGCTGCGGACGACCCCAGGCGAGGTAGGCAATGGGGGAGGCCATGAACCTCGAGGAATCCGAAAAATGGCCATTATATACGGTTGGAATTGGCCGCATGGGCGGTTACAGACGGCTGACAACGGGGGCGTTCGCCAAGTCGGCTATACTCCGGCCCCGACATGCCGACGGATTCCATGCGCCTCGCGATCTTCATGCCCTCCTTTGGCGACGGGGGGGTGGAGCGGATGCTGGTCAATCTGGCGGGGGGCTTGACGCGTTTGGGGATGCGGGTCGATTTCCTCACCCGGCGCCGGGATGAAGCCTATCTCGATCTCCTCGATCCTGCGGTGCGCCTGGTCGAGACCGGCCGCTCCGGGGTCTTCGACGTCCAGCCGTTCATGCTCCGTTACCTCCGCGAGGCGCGGCCGGAGTTCATCCTGTGTGGCAAGGATCGCGCCGGGCGGGCCGCGTTGTTGGCCCGCCGCATTTCTGGTGTGCCCTTTCAACTCGTCATGCGGCCCGGCACCACGGTCTCCGAGCGGGTGGCCAAGCGCGGCGCCCTGAAGCGCTGGCGGGCCTACCGGCTGATTCGCGGTACCTACCGGGCCGCCGCCGCCGTGGTGGGCAATTCCGAGGGAGTGGTGGCCGACATCGCGGCGATCGCCCACCTCCCGGCGGAGCGCCTGCATCTCATTCGCAATCCGGTGGTGACGCCCGAGTTGAATGCGCGGGCCGCGGAGCCCTTGGCGCATCCCTGGTTTGGGGAGGGGGCACCCCCGGTGATTCTTGGCCTGGGCGGGTTGCGCACCCAGAAGGGTTTCGATGTGCTGTTGGCCGCCTTTGCGCGCCTGCGCCAGACTCGGCCTTGCCGCCTGCTGATCCTTGGCGAGGGGCGCCTGCGGGGGGCCTTGGAAGAGCGGGCCACCGCGTTGGGCGTGGTGGATGATTTCGCCCTGCCGGGCTTCGATCCCAATCCCTATCGCTACCTCGCCCGGGTGGGTTTGTTTGTTTTGTCGTCCCGCTGGGAGGGCTCCCCCAACGCTCTGACCGAGGCCCTGGCGATGGGCTGTCCGGTGGTGTCGACGGATTGTCCGAGCGGCCCGAGGGAGATCCTCCAGGGGGGCAAGGTGGCGCCTCTGGTGCCGGTGGACGACGTGGCTGCCCTGGCGGACGCCATGGCGACCGTTCTGACCGCCCCCGGCGACCCGGCAACTCGCCGCGCCGCCGTCTCCGAATACACCGTCGAGACCTGCGCGCGGCGGTACTTTGCCCTTTTCGAGCAACTGCGGGGCCGCGGAGCGGACCGGAGATGAGCGTGGATCTCGCGGTCTTCGCGGCGACTTCCGGCCACAGCGGAGTTGATCGGGTGCTGGGGAATTTGGTGCCGGCCATTGCCCGCCTTGGTCTGCGGGTCGATGTGCTGGGGATCGAGGGCCATGGCCCGGTGTTTGACGCCCCTCTTCCACCGGGCGTGCGCCGCGTCCCCCTGGGCGCTGCCCACGTCAATTCCGCCCTGCCGGCCTTGATTCGGTATTTGCGGCGGAGCCGCCCGAAGGCCCTGTTGTCGGACAAAGATCGGGTCAATCGGGCCGCGCTGATGGCCCGCGCCATGGCTCGGGTGCCCACCCGGGTGGGCGTGCGCCTGGGCACCACGGTGTCGGTGAACCTTGCTAGCCGGGGGTGGGTTGAGCGCCATGTCCAGACCGCCTCCATGCGCTGGGTCTATCCCTGGGCGGACGCCATCCTCGTGCCCTCCGCCGGGGCCGCGGATGACCTGGCCGTCCACGCCCGGCTGCCCCGGGCGCGAATCCGGGTGGTGCCCAGCCCCATCGTCACACCGCGCATGGTGGTGCGGTCCGCGGAAGCGCCGACCCATCCCTGGCTGAGTGACGACGGGCCGCCCGTCATCCTGGGCGTGGGCGAGCTTTCCGAACGTAAGGATTTCGCCACCTTGGTGCGGGCCTTTGCCCGCCTACGTGCCACCCGACCATGCCGATTACTGATCCTCGGCGAGGGGCGTCGGCGGGGCGAGTTGGAAGGATTGGCGGCCGAACTTGGCGTGGCGGTGGACGTTGCGTTGCCCGGCTTCGACCCCAACCCCTATCCCGCCATGGCGCGTGCTTCCGTGTTCGCCCTGGCGTCGCGCTGGGAAGGCATGCCGGTGGTGCTGATCGAAGCCTTGGCCCTGGGCACGCCCTGCGTGGCCTGTGATTGCCCCAGCGGTCCGCGGGAGGTCCTGCGGGGCGGGGAGATCGGACCCTTGGTCCCGATCGGAGACGATCTGGCGCTGGCCGATGCCCTGGCCCGCCAGCTGGCGGCGCCCATGCCCCGGGAGGTATCTCGGGCTGCGGTGGCCGGCTACACCGATGAAGGTAGCGCGCGGGCCTACCTGGCCGCCCTCGGCTTCAAGGAGTTCGCGCCGTGAGCGATCGCTTGGCGGTTCTCATCTCCTTCTCCGGCGAAGGCGGTGTGGAGCGCATGGTGCTGAATCTGGTGGAGGGCTTCGCCGAGCGGGGGGTCGCCTGCGACCTCCTCGCCATCCGCGCGGACAGCGCCCATCTCGGCGCCCTGCCGAAGGGGGTGCGTTTCGTGGATCTGGGCGTGCGCCACAGCGGTCTGGCGGTGGGGCCCCTGGTCCGCTATCTGCGGCGGGAGCGCCCCCAGGCCATGCTGGTGGCCAAGGACCGGGCGATCCGCGCGGCAGTGCTGGCCCGGTCCCTGGCCGGTGGTACGGGGCCTCGCATCGTCGGGCGTCTGGGCACCAATCTCTCGGCGGCCCTGGAAGGCCGCTCTGGGCTGGCGCGTTGGCTGCGCGTCGCCCCGATGCGCTGGATTTACCCCCGGGTGGAGCACGTCATCTGCGTCTCCGCCGGGGTGCTGGCCGACACCCGGACCCTCACGGGGCTGCCTGCGGAGCGCCTGTCGGTGGTCCGCAATCCTGTTATTACGCCACGCCTCGCAGTTTTGGCCGCCGAAGCCCTCGATCACCCCTGGGCCCAGGTTTCCGACCCTCCCCTGATCCTGGGGGCTGGCCGCCTCACCGAGCAGAAGGATTTTGCGACCCTGGTACGGGCTTTTGCGCGGGTGCGGGCGATGCGCCCGGCTCGTCTCGTGATTCTGGGTGACGGGCGCCAGCGCGCCCTTCTCGAGGGTCTCGCCCGCGAGCTCGGGGTGGCTGAGGATGTGGCGCTGCCCGGGTTTACGCCCAATCCCTACGCCTGGATGGCCCGGGCCCGGCTCTTTGTGTTGAGCTCCGCCTGGGAGGGCTCGCCCAATGTCCTCACCGAGGCGCTGGCCCTGGGGGTGCCCAGTGTGGCGACCAACTGCCCGAGCGGGCCCTGGGAAATTCTCGACCAGGGCCGGTGGGGGCCCCTGGTGCCGGTGGGCGACGACGCGGCACTGGCCGAGGCCATGAACGCCACCCTGGATGCCCCCCTGCCGGCTGACCAGCTACGGGCCGCCGTCGCCCAATACACCCGGGATGCCGCCACCGACGCGTATCTGCGGGCGTTGGGCCTCGGCGCCGACCATGGAACCCAGGAGAGTCCACCATGCTCCTCTCGCTGAAATACAACTTTCTTTTCGTGCACATCGCCAAGACCGGCGGCACCTCGGTGCGGGACTCCCTGCGTCCCCTGCGACTGCGGGACCCCTGGTATCCGGTGCAGTTCCTATGCTCGCGGCTGTCAGCCATGTCGGGCCATCGCCTGGGAATCAAGTTTCCGCGCCACTCCAAGATCATTGCGGCCAAGGAGATGCTGCCGGCCGAGACCTTCGAGGGCCTCTTCAAATTCGTCTTCGTGCGCAACCCGTGGGACTTGCAGGTCAGCTCATTCCACCACATCCGGCGGGAGCGGCCCCATCTCATGAGCCATATCGAGACCTTCGACCAGTTCATCCGCTGGAAGCTCGATCCGGAGCGCCCTTACCAGTTTCATGTGGACACCAGCATCGAACTGCAGAGCGACTACGTGGTGGACCTCCACGGCAAGGTGCTGGTGGACTTCATGGGGCGCTACGAAAACCTGGAAGAAGACTTCAATGAAGCCTGCCGCCGCATCGGCGTGAAGCCGCCGGAGTTGCTCCACAAGCGGCAGGCCACCGATCGCAAAAAGGACTACCGCAGCTATTACACCGATGAGCTGGCCGAAATGGTGGCCGGGCACTTCGAGCCGGACATCCGCATCTTCGGGTACCGCTTCGATCCCGAACTGGCCGGGGGTTAGCGGGCGATTTCGAGTTTGAAGACCTTGGCGGCCGGGTCGGATTCCGCCTTGCTCGTGTAGTAGCCCTGATCGGTCTTGAAGACATAGCGGCACCAGTCTTCATCCTCGATGTGTTTCCACTCGATATGGACGCAGTAGCGGCCGTCCTCGGAAATCCGCCAGGTGCCGGGGCGGTAGGCGGTTCGACCGCCCATTGCGCTCCCCTGGGCGCCGAAGCGGTTCTCGTTGAAGACGTTCATGGTGCCGTCTTCCCTGTGGGTCCAGTACTGGGCGTTCCCCTGTCCGCTGACCCGGCTGATTTTGGCACCGGGCATGAGCGCCGTGAGTTGCTCGCCAGATAGTTTTTCCGGATGCAACGATTCAAGGTCCGCCTGCGTTGCCGCCTGATCGGCCCAGGCCGGCAGGATAGACAGCGCGAGCAATCCCAATACGGCGAGCGGGCGGGGCAGGGGCATGGCGAACTCCTCACGGGGGTCGGGGTGGGGCAGGACATTCCAGAGTAATGTTGCGATCTTCCTCCCACCGAAGGAAAAAAACCAGGGGGCGTGGGCCGTTTGGGAGGGCGTTTCAAACCGCCGTTTGTTCGACCAGAATGCCCTCGCCGCTCGCCAGGAGCCGGGCGTAGGCCCCGCCAGCGTCGGCCAGGGTGTCATGGCTGCCCTGCTCCACGATGCGGCCGTGCTCCATCACGACGATGAGGTCCGCATCGCGAATGGTGGTGAGTCGGTGGGCGACCACCAGCACCGTGCGGTCTCGCCGCAGTTCCGCCAAAGCCTCCTTGACCGCCCGCTCGGATTCGTTGTCCAGGGCCGAAGTGGCTTCGTCCAGGAGCAGGATCGGGGCGTTCTTGAGGAAGGCCCGGGCGATGGCGATGCGCTGGCGCTGCCCGCCCGACAACTGGCTGCCATTGGGGCCGACCCGGGTGGCAAAACCCTCGGGCAGGCCCTCGATGAACTCCAGGGCGTGGGCCTGACGGGCAGCCTCGACGATGGCTTCCTGGGGCGTCTCGGGTCGTCCGTAGGCAATGTTGGCAGCCACCGTGTCGTCGAAGAGCACCACCTGCTGGCCCACCCAGCCGATCTGGCTGCGCAGCCAGGCGAGGGGCAACTCCGGCAGGGGAGTTTCGTCCAGCCGGATGCAGCCCTTCTGGGGATCGAAGAAGCGGGCGATCAATTGCACCGTGGTGGTCTTGCCGCTGCCGGAGGCGCCCACCAGGGCGATGGTGCGGCCGGCGGGGATCGTCAGGCTGAAACCGGCGAGGGCGGGGTGTTCCTGCCCGGGGTAATGAAAAGTGACGTCCTCGAACCGGAGGTCCCCACGGGCGCGGGGCCGGTCGCCAGAGGCGGTGTCGGGTTCCGGCGGCGTGTCGAGGAGGGTGAAGATGCTCTGGGCGCCTGCCAGCCCCTTCTGGATCACGGTGTTGACGTTGGTGAGGCGCCGCATGGGCTCGAAGAGCATGGCCATGGCGGCGACGAAGGCCACGAAGGTTCCCGGGGTGAGGCGGTCCTGGGCGGACAGCAGGGAGGCCACCCAGATGACCAGAGATACGGCCACGGCGGCGATGACCTGAACTAGGGGCACATTGGCCGAGGACACCCGCACCGTGCGCATCGTCTCCTTGCGCAACTGTTCAGAAACGTTGGCGAAGCGCTGGTTCTCGTGGGCGTGGGTGCCGAAAAGCTTGATCTCGCGGATGCCGGTCAGGCTCTCCTCCACGGTGCCCGTCATCTGCCCGGTGGTTTCTTGCATGGCGCGGTTGCCCCGCCGCAGCTTGCGGCTCGCGCTGCGGATGATCCAGGCCATGGCCGGGGCGACGAGGAGCAGAAGCAGGGTCAGCTCCCAGGCGGTCCAGATCAGGTAGGCGGTGAGGCCGATGATGACCAGGGTGTCCCGCACCACGATCAGCCAGGCATTGGAGAGCGCGCTGCCTACCTGGGGGATGTCGTAGAGGATGCGGGACAGCATGCGGCCGGGCACCTCCCCCTGGTGCACCGAGATGGGGAGGTGCATCTGGTGCTCGAACACCTGTTGGCGCAGATCGGTGATGGCCTTGGTGGCCACCCACTGGCTGGCCACGCCGGCCACGTAGTCGGCGATGCCCTTGCCCAGAAAGGCCAGCATCAACAGCAGCGGCACCTGCCACTGGGCCGTGCTGTTCTTGGCGATCAGGCTCTGGTCCACCAGCGGTTTGAGAAGCGCCGGGAGGGCCGGCTCCAGGGCGGCGGTGGCGACCATCGCCAGCACCGACAGGGCCACCACCTTGCGATAGGGCAGCAAGGTGCCCAGCAGGCGGCGATAGAGGAGGAGGGACGCCTTCACGCCGGAGGGCTTTCGGAGGTCAGGGCGGTGCCGCTCATTCCCGGTGCAGCACCTGATCGACCACCAGGCTCGCCCAACCCTCGGCGCGGAACTGCTGCTTCATTGCCTTTTCGTCATAGACCGTATCGACCCAGTTCATGAAGGGGATTGGCGTTTTGGCGTTATAGGCCAGGTAGGTGGCGAGGAAGAAATCCTGCACGCCGGTGCGGGCGCCCTTGAAATGGCCGTAGCGCCAGTCCAGCTCCTGCATCGCCGCGTCCACCGGGTGGCCCAAATGCAGGATGCGGTAAAGGGCGGCGGCCATCCCGGCCCGGTCGGCGCCCGACTTGCAGTGGAGCAGCGCCGGGTACTGGATCCGCGCGAAGGTGTCCTGCAGGGCGTGGATCCGTCGCCGGGAGGGCGGGGCGCGGGAATACAGCGTGAGGTCCACCAGTTCGATGCCCAGGTCACGGCAGACCGCCACCTCCAGGGGATAGGAGCCGTAGGGGCTTTCGCCCCGCA
>JAEUNY010000122.1 GCA_016791005.1 Zoogloeaceae bacterium | reverse complement strand
CGGAGTGTGCGTTTGGGCGTTGAGGCGCCGCCTTGACTCGCATCAAGCGGAAAAAAAGCCTATTGCCCACCCGCCGTGCGCCTGCACGGGAAATCGGCTAGATTGATGCCAAGAAGGGCCTGATCCCGGCGAGGCCGGATGCCCCCGGAGACCCCCATGTCCGCCCCCACCGACGACGACGCCCCGCCCCGGGAATATGCCTCTCCCCCCTGCTACGCCTCGGAATTCCCCGGTTACTTCGGGGAGCTTGAGGACGACCCGTCCGGAGCGCTGGCCGCCCACCTACTGCGGGAGATGGCCGATGCCCTGATCTATGCCGACCGGCAAGGGATCATCCGCGCCTGGAATCCGGCGTCCGAAGCACTCTTCGGCCATGCCGCCGCCGCTGCCCTGGGGCAAAGCCTCGATCTCATCATTCCGGAGGCCCTGCGCCCGGCCCACTGGCGCGGATTTGAGAAAGCCCTCGCCGCAGGCACCACCCGCCCCGGTCGCCGTCCCGCCCTCACCCGGGCCTTGCACGCCAACGGCCAGAACCTCTACGTGGAGATGAGCTTTGCCCTGGTCCGGGACGACTCCGGCGAGGTCATCGGCTCCGTGGCCGTAGCCCGGGATGCCACCGAGCGCCACCAGGCAGAACGCGCCCTGCGGGAACGGCTGGCGGCGCTGGAGAACCCTGCGGGGGAAAAAGGCTAACCGACTGGGCTCGCCAAAAAAAGGGGGCGGTGGGACGCGGGATCGGGAAATTCCCCACCCACCCAGGTCAAGACTGACCCTCATCGGTCCTGGAATCTTGGCGGGGGCAACCCGCCGCCCCTCAGTCCCCTATTGCGCTCGCCTGCCGCGCCGCTTCAAACCAGGCGAGCTTTTCGGCCAGAACCACCACCTCCCCCACGATGAGCAAAGCCGGGGGCTTGACCTGGGCGGCGGCGGCGATGTCCGGCAAGGAGGCCAGGGTGCCGCGAACCGTACGCTGGGCGGCGGTGGTGCCGTTTTCCACCAGGGCCGCAGGGGTGTCCGGCGCGCGGCCATGGTGGATGAATCGGGCACAGAGGTCGGGTAAGGCCCCCACCCCCATGTAGATCACGGCGGTCTGGCGGGGACGGGCCAAGGCGGACCAGTCCGCATCACTGCCCCCGGGCTTGGCGTGGCCCGTGGCAAAGACCACAGATTGGGCGTGATCCCGATGGGTGAGGGGTATCCCGGCGTAGGCCGCCACGCCGCAGGCGGCGGTGACGCCGGGCACCACTTCGAAGGGAATACCTGCTGCCGCCAGTTCTTCCACCTCTTCCCCACCCCGGCCAAACACGAAGGGATCGCCCCCCTTGAGGCGCACCACCCGTCGCCCAGTCTGGGCCAGACGCACCAGCAATTGATTGATCTCTTCCTGGGGCAAGGTGTGGCGGCCCGACTCCTTGCCCACGTAGATGCGCTCCACCTCCGCCCGGGCCAAAGACAGGACATCGGCCGAGACCAAGTGATCAAACACCAGCACATCGGCCTCACTGATGGCCCGCGCCGCCCGCAGGGTGAGGAGTTCCGGGTCCCCTGGACCCGCCCCCACCAGGGCCACCCGCCCCTGCCGACCCGAGGGCACAGGCCCCGATTGCTGGCCACCCCGG
>JAEUNY010000094.1 GCA_016791005.1 Zoogloeaceae bacterium | reverse complement strand
CGGGATGAACCCCTCGGGGGCATCCCGGCCCGGTATTGGCATGCCCTGGACGACGGCCGCATTCAGTGCGACCTATGCCCGCGGGACTGCCGCCTCCACGAAGGCCAGCGGGGCGCCTGCTTCGTGCGGGGCATGGAGGGGGGGCGCATGGTCCTTACCACCTATGGGCGCAGTTCTGGTTTCTGTATCGACCCGATCGAGAAAAAGCCCCTCAACCACTTCTACCCGGGTTCGAGCGTCTTTTCATTCGGCACCGCCGGCTGCAACCTCGCCTGCAAGTTCTGCCAGAACTGGGACATCTCCAAGTCCCGCGACATGGACAGCCTGATGGATGCTGCCGGCCCCGCCGAAATCGCCGCCACCGCCCACCACTGGGGCTGCCGCAGTGTCGCCTTCACCTACAACGACCCGGTCATCTTTGCCGAATACGCCATGGATACCGCCCAGGCCTGCCACGACCTCGGCCTGAAGACCGTCGCGGTGACCGCCGGCTATATCCACGCCGAACCTCGCCGGGAATTTTTCGCGGTCATGGATGCGGCCAACGTGGACGTCAAGGGCTTCACCGATGGCTTCTATCGCAAGCTGTGCGGCGCGGAGTTGGCACCAGTGCTCGATACCCTGGCCTGGCTGCACCATGAAACCCAGGTCTGGGTGGAACTCACGACCCTCCTGATTCCCGGCCAGAATGATTCCGAAGCGGAGATTTCCGCGCTGTCCCGCTGGGTGGCGACAGAAATGGGCCCCGACGTGCCTCTCCATTTCACGGCTTTCCATCCTGACTTCAAAATGACTGATCTGCCACCCACCCCGCCGGCCACGCTGCGCCGGGCGAGGCAGATCGCCCTCGAAGCCGGGCTGCATCACGTCTACACCGGCAACGTGCGGGATCTGGCCGGGGGCGTCACTCGGTGCGCGGCTTGCGGCACCGCCCTCATCGAGCGGGACGGATATCGGATCCTCGCCTATCGCCTCACCACCGCCGGCGCCTGTCCCGATTGTGGGGCCCCCCTGGCCGGCCGCTTTGGCGATTATGGCCAGCCCTTCGGTTCCCGGCGGATTCCGGTGGCCATTCATCGCGCGCCGGCCTGAGCCTTGGGGAGCCGGGTTGCCCGCCCGGCAGCGCCTGTGCGATTCTTGCGGATTAGCTCCTGAGTCGTGACCGTGAAGCATCGCCAACTGCCCGTCAGCCTCCCCGCCGATCATGTCTGGCTCGACGGGCTACTTGCTCATTCCCCGCAGGTCAAAGGCCTGGTGGTACTCCTCCAGACCACAGTGGGCCAGCATCGGGAATCCCGCGAGGCCTATCTGGCAAGCATGCTCCAGCGGGGCGGCTATGCCACGTTGATCCTCGATCTCCTGACCCGCTACGAGGATCAGCGGGATCCGGACATCCGCTACAACGTGCCTCTGCTCGCCACCCGGGTGGTGGCGGCCTCCGACTGGATTCGTCACCAACCCATTCTCAAGTCCTACGCCGTGGGCCTGATGGCGGGGGGGACCGCCAGCGGTGCGGCCATCCGGGCTGCCGCCCGGGCGCCGGACCGCTTCGCCACCCTGGTCTGTCGCGCCGGTCGGCCCGATCTGGCGGGTGCCGGACCGTTGCGCAGTCTCCTGGCGCCCCTGCGTCTGGTGGTGGGGAGCGAAGATGGTGGGCTGGCCATGCTGCAACAGGCGTATGCCCTGGTGACCTGCATCAAGGATTGGAGCGTGGTGACGGGCGCCGGTGAACTCTTCGTCGAGCCGGGCGCCCTGGAACGCGCCGGGAACCTCGCCCTCGACTGGTTCGCCACCCATCTGCCCCCCCCTGCGCCCAGCGACGAGGAGAGCGTGGAGGAAACCTGATGGGCGAGCGATCAAGGCGCCGGTCCGCACCCGCTCGCCAATCAGGGGCCTTGCGTCAACCGAGGAGGTGGTGAATAGGGCTCCACCTTGTCCTGTTCCGCCGGGTCATTGCGGGCGATCACCGCCCGGGCGGGCTCAGTGGCACTGAGGTTGATGGCTTCGTGGGGTACACCCGGCGGTACAAAGAGAAATTCCCCCACCCGGCTCACCACCTCATGTTCGAGTTGCGGCCCCCATCGGGTCAGCACCGCGCCTTCCAGCACGTAGATTCCCGTCTCGTAACCCACATGGACATGAGGGTCCGCTCGCCCTCCCGGCGGGATAACGACCAAGTGCATCGACAGACCTGTGGCCCCCACCGTCGCCCCGGAAATACCAAAAAAGTAGGGCAGGCGCTGACGGGTCATCACCTCCTGGTCCGGTCGGATCGCTTGAACGGGCAAGGCTACGGGATGATCGGTCACGCCCCCGACCTCGATTCGCCAGCCACCCCCCCGGCCTCCCGCCGTCGATATGAGGTCGCGAGCTCTGCCGGCTGCGCGAGGGTCTGGAACACCACGCAATAGCGCTCGGTCAGGCGTAGCAACGTGGCGATGTCTTCCTCCGGTGCCGGTGTGTCCAGCTCGAACTGAAGGCGGATCGCCTGGAAACCCACCCGTGTTTCCTTCGATACCCCCAGGGTGCCGCGAAAATCCAGATCGCCCTCCGCGGTGATGCGCGCATCCCGCAGCGGGAACGCCAGCGCCGTCGCCACCGCGTTGAGCGTCACCCCGGCGCAGGCCACCAAGGCCTGGAGCAGCATGTCCCCTGAACACGCCGCCAGCCCCGTACCGCCCGTTGCCGGATGCAGCCCCGCCTCTACCAGCGCCTGCCCGGTCTCCACCCGGCACGTCACCCCCTCCCCCAGACGCCCTTCCGCCCGCAGAGTGATGCGCGCAGCGTCCGGGCGATCACGGTACTGACTCTTGAGGGGAGCCTGAAGATTGCGAAGGGAATCGGCGTCCATGGTGTGGATCCTCTGGGATCGATTGGGAGCCCCTGGCGCCGCCTAGGGCAAGGAACGTCAGCAGAAGTGGGCAGCAGCGCGGGGTGCCCATCGTTTCCTGGCGAGGATACCCCTCGCCAGGAAACGGATCAAAGCGGACGGATCAATGCGATCAGAAGCCCGATGACCAGCGTTAGGAGAAACAAGGACACCCCTTTCCAGAATACCGCTGGATCGCGCTCGATCAAGGGCGGGCGGGCGCGGTGGAGGAAGGCGGAATTGGGATTGCGCAGGTCGTAGGCGAATTCGGACGGCTCGGCGTAGCGCCGGTAGGGGTCCGGTTCGAGAGCCTTCTTTAGGGCGCCGTCGATCCAGGCCGGAATCGCGCGGTGGTCGTCCAGGGCCGACTGGTAGCGCAGTTTTTTTTGCGCTGCGCGGGTACGGCACTGGGAGACCTGGGTTCCGTAAGGGAGCCGGCCGGTCAGCATCTGGTAGGCGATCACGCCCAGGGAAAATAGGTCCGAGCGGGCCGTGGCAACCTCCCCGAGAAACAACTCGGGCGCGGTGTATTGGGCGGTCCCGAGGATCTCCTCCGCTGGCAGCCCCCGTGCTTCCTGGATCCCAGCCACCCGGGTGGCGCCGAAATCGATGATGCGGATCGTGCCGCTGCGGTCGATCAAAATGTTGTGGGGCCGCAGGTCCTGGTGGACCATCTCCAGCCGATGGAAGGCCTGCAGGCCCCGGGCGATTTGCTCAACGATGGCGCGCACCGTCTCCAGGTCTGGCCGCGGGTGGTCGATCATCCACTGCGTCAGGGTCTGACCGTCCACGTACTCCATCGCCATGTAGAGGGCGCTGCGGGGCCGGTCGGTACGGCTGGCTTTGAGGACATTGGGGTGATGGATGCGCCGGGCGATCCACTCCTCCATCATGAAGCGTTCGAGATAAGCCGGGTCGCCCTGGAGGTCCACCGAGGGCATCTTCAGCACCACCTCCTCCCCCGTTTCGAGATCCGTCGCGAGGTGAATGTGGCTGCGGCTGCTGCTGTGGAGGGTTCGCAGGATGCGGAAGCCATCGATTTCCTTGCGGGCC
>JAEUNY010000019.1 GCA_016791005.1 Zoogloeaceae bacterium | reverse complement strand
AGGCCGAAAGCGTAGGCGTAGAGGAGGAGGCAGCGCGCGCTGGCCTCGTCCGGGGTCAAGCCACAACCCAGAAAGAGCGCCCGCCCGCATTCCAGACGAACCGCGTCCACTTCACGGACGATCACCGCGGCGGCAAGATCCCGCTGGGCCCACTCCCGCATCGCCAGTTCGATCAGGATGCCGCGCCGGTTGCGGTTGGTGCTATAGGTATCGAGGAGATAGAAGATCCGCTCCCGTTCGCCCCCCGGGCGGGCCTTCGCCTGCTTGACCACATCGCGGATGCGGCCGTCCTTCCAGGTCTCCAGCACCACATCCAGCAGATCCTGGCGATCCTTGAAATGCCAGTAGAAGCTGCCTTTGGTGACTTTGAGGCGCTTGGCCAGCACTTCGATGCGCAGACCGGCAAAGCCTTCCTCGGCCAGCGCATCCAGAGCGCCCTTCACCCAGGCGTTTCGATCCAGTGCGGTGCGCGGCGGGGGGGCAGGGCGGGACATGGGATGGGGCATCTCCAGGTTCTGAGCGGGCGGCAGCCGTCGCGAAGCTCCGCCACAGTGCCAGTCACGCAGCGAGCCAGCAGGGGGCCAGTCCGGCTTCGGGGGAGTAGGATAGCCAATTGTTCGGCGAGTATGGGTCGAATGTGACGGAGGCGTGACGGATTGAAGGTCGTGGTGGCGGTCAAGCGCGTGGTGGATTTCAACGTCAAGATCCGGGTCAAGGCAGATCAGAGCGGGGTCGAGCTCGCCAATGTGCGCATGAGCATCAACCCATTCGACGAGATCGCCGTCGAGGAAGGGGTGCGCCTGCGGGAGGCTGGCATCGCCAGCGAGGTGTTGGTGGTGAGCTGCGGCGCCCAGGCCTGCCAGGAGATCCTGCGCACCGGCCTTGCCGCTGGGGCTGACCGGGCTGTGCTGGTGAGGACCGATCAGGCCCTGGAGCCCCTGGCGGTGGCCAAGCTGCTCAAGGCGGTTTGCGAGCGAGAAGAAGCCGGCCTGGCGATCCTCGGCAAGCAGGCCATCGATGATGACGCCAATCAAACTGGCCAGATGCTCGCGGGGCTGCTGGGGTGGTCCCAGGGGACCTTCGCCTCGTCCCTCGACATCTCCGGCGGGCGCGCCTGGGTGGCGCGGGAGGTGGACGGGGGGCTGGAGACCGTGGAACTGGCGCTCCCTGCGGTGGTCACCGCCGACCTGCGCTTGAACGAGCCACGCTTTGCCACGCTCCCCAACATTCTGAAGGCGAACCATAAGCCCATGGCGACAATCACCCCGGAGGAACTCGGGGTGGATATTCGTCCGCGTTTGGCGACGGTGCGGGTGGAGGAGCCACCCCGGCGTCCGAACTGCACACTGGTGGCCGATCTCCCCCAACTGGTCGCCGCACTGAAGGGCGCTGACGGACCGCGAGGGGCGTCGTGAATCTGCCCACCGAACTTTTCTCACCGATTTGGCATCTTGTGGCGTGGGCGCTCTGCGCCGCCACCGCCGTCTGGGCCTGGCGCACGGCCCCTTGGGGTGCATTGCGGGAAGGCGGCCGGGTGCAGGTGACCTGCGCACTCGCGGTCATTCTGACGCCGTTGTGGAGCATGAAGGCGGGCATCAAACCCGGCTTGGACCTGCATCTCCTGGGGGCGATGGCCGCTCAGCTGACCCTTGGGCCCCAACTCGCCGTGGTGGCCATGGGCCTCGCCTTGTCAGGCATCGCCCTCAATGGCGGTCTGGAATGGAGCGCGTGGGCCATCAATTTCCTGCTCATGGCGGTGGTGCCGGTCATGATTGCCAGTGTGTTCCACGGCCTCGTGGAACGCCGCTTGCCGAATCATGTGTTCGTCTATCTCTTCGTGGGCGGCTTTCTGGGCGGTGCGATCACCGTCATGGGCCAGGGGCTGGTGGTTTCCCTGGTGCTGATCCTCGCCGATGCTTACAGCTTTGAATACCTGTCGACCCACTATCTGCCGTATTTTCTCCTCCTCGGCTTTGCCGAAGGCTGGATGACGGGGATGGCCATGACCTTGATGGTGGTTTACCGTCCGCATTGGGTCGCGACCTTTGACGATCAGCGGTATCTTCTGAACAAGTGATTTCGAGGGGACGAAACAGTCCCGATCTTGAGGAGCGAAAAGGTAATGAGTGGCTACACAGCACCCTTGCGGGACATGAAGTTCGTGATGACCGAGTTGGCGGGGCTGGACCAGTTATCCAGCTTGCCGGGCTGCGAAGAGGTCACCCCCGATCTGGTGGAGGCCATCCTAGAAGAAGCCGGCAAGTTTGCCAGCGGTGTGCTGGCGCCGTTGAATGCCCCGGGGGACAAAGAGGGGGCCCGCTGGGACGCCGGCGAGGTGAAGACCGCCTCGGGATGGAAAGCCGCCTATGACCAGTATGTCGAGGGCGGCTGGAGCTCGCTGGCCTGCGATCCGGATTACGGTGGCCAGGGCCTGCCCAAGCTGGTGGCGACGGCGGTCATGGAAATGTGGAAGGCAGCCAACATGGCGTTTTCCCTATGCCCCATGCTGACCAATGGCGCCATCGAGGCCTTGAGCCTGAAGGGGACCGAGGAGCAGAAGGAGACGTATCTGCCCAAAATGGTGAGTGGCGAATGGACGGGCACCATGAACCTGACCGAACCCCAGGCGGGCTCCGACCTGGCGGCGGTCCGGACCAAGGCGGAGCCCCAGGCCGACGGCAGCTACAAGATCTTCGGCCAGAAGATCTTCATCACCTACGGCGAGCACGATCTCACCTCCAACATCATCCATCTGGTGCTGGCCCGCCTGCCCGACGCCCCGGAAGGCGTGAAGGGAATCTCCCTCTTCGTGGTGCCAAAGTTTCTCGTCGGCGCGGACGGCCAGCTCGGGGCCCGCAATGACGTGCATTGCGTCTCCATCGAACACAAACTCGGCATCCACGCCAGCCCGACGGCAGTGCTCGCATTTGGGGACCGGGGCGGCGCGATCGGTTACCTGGTGGGGGAGGCCAACCGGGGCCTGGAATACATGTTCATCATGATGAACGAGGCCCGGTTTGCGGTGGGCATGGAAGGTCTGGCCCTGTCCGAGCGGGCCTACCAGCAGGCTCTGGCTTACGCCAAGGAGCGGGTCCAGGGAACGGAACTGGGCGTTCGGGGCGGGCCCAAGGTGACCATCATCCATCACCCCGACGTGCGGCGCATGCTGATGTCCATGAAAGCTCAGACCGAAGCCATGCGGGCCCTGGCCTACACCGTGGCGGGCGCCACCGACATCGCGCACTACCATCCGGACCCGGCCCAGCGGTCGGCGAAGCTGGCCTTCGTAGACCTGATGATTCCGGTGATCAAGGGCTGGAGCACGGAGAACGCCACGGAGATCGCCTCCACCGGAATCCAGGTCCATGGTGGGATGGGCTACATCGAGGAAACGGGTGCCGCCCAGCATTTCCGCGACGCCCGAATCACCTCGATCTACGAGGGCACGACGGCCATCCAGGCTAACGACCTCGTCGGGCGCAAGATGGCGCGGGAGCAGGGTCAAACCCTGAAGGCCGTGGTCGGGCTGATGCGTGCGGTGGCGGCGGAAACCGGAGACCTCGGCAACGAGGAAGGCCCGGTCATCGCGTCAGCCCTCGATCAGGGCATCGACGCCCTCGAACGCGCCGGAACTTACGTGGTCAGCACCTATGGCGTGGACGTCAAGGCCGCCTCGGTAGGCTCGGTTCCCATGCTCAAGCTGCTGGGGATCGTTGCCGGGGGCTGGCAGATGGCACGTAGCGCGGTGGCGGCCCAACGCCACCTCACGGAAGGGACGGGCGACGCCGCCTTCTATCGGGCAAAGCTGGTGACGGCCCGTTTTTACGCCGACCACATCTTGCCCCAGGCATCGGCCCTCGCCCACACCGTGGTCCATGGAGCGCCGGGGGCTCTGGGGCTCGCGGAGGATCAGTTCTGAGCGAAGCGGGAAAAGTGGGCATGCAAAGGGCCGCAATTGCGGCCCTTTTGCTGTCCCGGAGGTGACGCCGGAGGCTTACTTGACCGTGGCCTGGGCGCGCAGATCCATGATGTGCTGCTCCACCTTCTGCTGCTGCAGGCGCTGGGTGAGCTGAGCCTTCACTTCATCCAGACTCGGCGCCTTGAGGGGACGCGTGTCCTCTAGCATGATGACGTGGTAGCCAAAATCGGATTTGACCGGCTGAGGCGTGAATTTGCCTTTTTCGAGCTTCACCATCGCCTCGGAGAAGGGCTTCACAAACATGCCCGGGTTGCTCCACCCGAGGTCACCGCCTTTGTCCTTGGACCCGGGGTCCTTGGAATCCTTGGCCAGATCGTCAAACTTCTGCCCGCTTTGCAGCTTGGAGATGATGCCCTTGGCGTCGTCTTCCTTTTCAACCAGGATGTGGCGCACCTTGTATTCCTTGTCACCAAGGTTCCCCTTGATCTTGTCGTACTCGGACTTGACCTGGGCATCGGAGACCGGATTGGCCTTGGCATAGTCCTGGAGCGCCGCACGCACGAGGATCGCCTGGCGGGCGAGATCCATCTGCGCTGCGACAGCGGCCTGCTTGTCGAGGCCCTTCTTGCGGGCTTCCTGCGCAATGACTTCCCGGCGCACGAGTTCCTCGGTCACGGCCTTGCGCAGTTGTTCGGAATCCGGAGCCCCCTGGGTCTTCTGCTCCGCCATCATGGCATCGGCCCAGGCTGCGGGAATGGGCGTGCCGTTGACCGTGGCAACAGGGCCGGCCGCAACAACGGCGAATGAACACAGGCTGGCCACCAGGGCCAGGGCGAGCCGGTTTGGAGTGGAAATCATCAATCTTCCTTTGGTGAGTGAAATCAATCGTTCGAAGGAGGCTCCGCCAAGTCGATGGCGAGCGCGTGAATCTCTGAGTGCATCAGGTCCCCCAGCGTGGCATAGACCAGGCGATGGCGGGCGAGGGTATTCAAGCCGGTAAACTGGGGCGAAACGATGGTCAGCCGATAGTGGCCGCCCCCCGAGCGGGCCCCCGCATGACCAGCATGTTTGGCTCTGTCGTCGGTGATATCCACCGCAAGGGGCGCCAAGGCTGCCAGGCGCTGGCGGATCTTTTCCTCGGTGGTTGTCACGGAAGCGCCTTTTTGAAGGGACGCACGGTGGTGCGCCCATAGACACCCGAGCGGACGTAGACATCGTCCGCCATCCAGGCTTCCGCCGCAGCAAGGCTGGGAAACTCCGCCACGATTAGGCTGCCGGAAAAGCCCGCTGGCCCGGGGTCTGGCGAATCAATCGCGGGAAAGGGCCCGGCAACGAGGAGTCGGCCTTCTGCGGCGAGGGCCTGGAGGCGGGACAGGTGCTCCCCCCGGACGGCGAGCCGGGTTTCAAGGCTCCCCGGGACATCCTCGGCGACAATGGCGTACCACATCAATGCGAATCCTCCTGCAGGTGCTTCGACAAAAACAGCCCTTGTCCGACGACGAACAGCAACATCAGGCCCATCCCGCCGAAGAGTTTGAAATTCACCCAGACTTCCTCCGAAAATCGGAAGGCGACCCACAGATTGAGGGCTCCCATCGCGGCAAAGAAGCCGGCCCATGCGAGATTGAGTTGCGACCAGACGGGGTCCGGCAGGTGCAATTGGGCTTCGAGCATCCGCCGGATCAGATTGCGGTTGAACATCCAGGCAGAGATGCCGAGGGTGGCGGCGAAAAGCCAATAGAGAACGGTGGGCTTCCACTTGATGAAGGTGGGGTCGTGGAAGAGCAGCGTGGCGCCGCCGAACACAGAAACGATGGCGAGGCTCACCCAGAGCATGGTGTCCACCCGACGGTGTCGCCACCAAACCCAGGCGATCTGGCCAAAGGTGGCAAGAATGGCGACACCCGTAGCAAGGAGGATGGGGATCTGGGTATCCACAACGCCCGCGCCCAAAAAACCCCGCGCAAGTTCCAGGTTCTCGGGACCCATCTGGCCTGCAAACTTGTAGGCCGCGAAAAATAGGATGACCGGTAGAAGGTCGAAGAAAAATTTCATGGGGGGCGATTATAGCCGTCGCGAACACCAGGCCGTCAGCCGGCCTGATCTTCCCGCCGATTACGCATGTGATCCGCGAGCCCTTCCAGGGCCTGAAGGATTCGGTCCCGCAAGGCCACGTCCTCGATCACTTCCCCACAGGCTTGGCGCATGCAAAGCATCCACTCGTCCCGCTCCCGACTGGCGATGGGAAAGGGCAGGTGGCGGGCGCGCAGCCGCGGATGGCCGTGCTGAGCCTCATAGAGGGGCGGCCCGCCGAGCCAGCCCGACAAGTATTGGAACAACTTTTCTTCCGATCCAGCCAGGCTCTCGGGGTGAAGCTGACGGATGGCCCACGCCTCGGGCAAGGTGTCCATCAGTTCATAGAAGCGGCTCACCAGGCGGCGGACCGCGGCTTCACCGCCGATTCGCTCATAGGGAGGCACGGTCGCGGAGGAGGGCGATTCAGACGCCATGGACGTCAATCAGCGGGTCGGGCAACTCACCACAACGCTGGTTGGCGGGAAGCGCCTGATCGATTCGGGCCGGCGGGGGCAGATTGAGGTGGGCCATGATATCGATGAACTCGTCGCGGGACACCCCGGCAATGCGGGGATTGGTGCCGCGCTCCTGCGCGACCGAAGACACGCGGTGGCCTTTGTAGTCATGACCCGGATAGATCAGGGTTTCGTCAGGCAATGAAAACAGACGCTGAGTGATGCTTTCATAGAGCGCCTCCGCCGAGCCCCCCTGAAAGTCCGTGCGACCGCAACCGCCGATGAGCAGGCTGTCTCCGGTAAATACCCGGTCGCGCCAACGAAAGCTCAGGCAGCCCTCCGTGTGCCCCGGGGTGGACATCACTCGCAGGACCTCGTTGCCAAATACGACGGTATCGCCTCCCTGGACCCGCCGGTCAGCGCAGGCCGCTCCGGCTTTCGCACCCACCACGGTTTCTGCGCCGGTAAGTTCCCTTAGCCCGGCCGCACCGGTGATATGGTCGGCATGGGTGTGAGTTTCGAGGATCCAAACCAGGCTCAGGTTGAGCTCCTGCAGGAGCGACACGTAGCCGCCCACATGCTCCCGCACGGAATCGATGATCACGGCGTCGCCGGTGAGGGCGTCGGCGAGGAGGTAGGTGAGGGTGCAGGTTTCCGGGTCGAAGAGCTGGCGAAAGACAATATTCACGATGAGGTAGTCTGACCGATCGAAGAATTGATTCTAGCTTGTTGCTTACCCCGTGGCGCAGCAGGACGGGGAAACACCAAGCATGCCCGCAGGCCACCACCTTCCCGGGGGAGCAATTCAAGGCGCCCATGACACCGCTGCATGATTCGGTCGACGATGGCGAGGCCGAGTCCGGCCCCCTTGGTGTTGGTCCGCGCCCGTTCGAGGCGGGTGAAAGGATGCTTCATTCGCTCCACCTCCTCGGGTGGAATTCCCGGCCCCCGATCGGCGACCACCACGGTGATGGTCTTTTCCCCGGATGCCACGGAAATCTCCAGCGCTTCGGCATCACCCGCGTAACGCAGCGCATTGTCCATGAGGTTTGTGAGGGCACGACGAAGGGAGAGTTCCCGCGCCTCCACACAGGCCTCGCCGGGCAGATCGAGATTCAGGGGGTTGCCCCGCAGCTCGTATGGGCCGCAGAT
>JAEUNY010000172.1 GCA_016791005.1 Zoogloeaceae bacterium | reverse complement strand
CCAGTTCGTCGCCACCGAGAATGCGCTGCTGGGCTTCGTGGCCCTTTCCCAGGTCATGGAGGGGGGCGTCCTCAAGGGTGGGTCGGCCTGGATCGTGCCGGCTAGTCTTCACGCGCCCATTCGCCAGGACGCGGTGCTCCTCGCACCGGGGCAGGGCAATCCCGCCGCCAGCGCCCTGCTGCGCTACCTGCAGGGCCCCAAGGCGCGGAGCATCATCCAGGCCTATGGCTACGATATCTGATCGGAGGCTTACCATGAAAATTGCCATCCCCACTCAGGACTACACCCGGGTCGCCGGCCATGCCGGCCAGGCGCGCCATTGGCTGGTCTTCGACTGCGAGCCCGGCCTGCCGCTGCCCGTCGGGGAACGGGTCGAACTGACCAAGGAGCAGGTCTTCCACCATTTTCAGGACGACGCTCCCCACCCCCTGGACGGGGTGGAGTTGGTGGTGGCGGGGAGTGCCGGGGATGGATTCGTCCGCCATCTCGCCAAGCGGGGCGCGCAGGTTCTGCTCACCGGCGAGGCGGACCCCTCCGCCGCGCTGGCGAAGATCCTGGCCGGCGAGGCGCTCCCCGACCCGCGTTTCGATGTGACCACCACCCTGTGCAAGTTGCGGGACTTCTTCTCCCGCCACTGACCGGCCGATTCGCCCACGCAAGGGGAGCCCGCCCATGAGCCCTGGAGATCTTGCCGCCGTCTGGCTGACCCTGAAGCTCGCCACCGTCGTCACGCTTCTGCTGCTCCTGGTGGGCACGCCGGTGGCCTGGTGGCTGGCCCACACGCGCTCCCGCTGGAAGGGGGTCGTGTCGGCAGTGGTGGCGCTGCCGCTGGTGCTTCCGCCCACCGTTCTGGGCTTCTATCTCCTGCTGCTCCTCGGGCCTCGCGGGCCAGTGGGGCAGCTCACTCAGTCCCTCGGGCTGGGCACCCTGCCTTTTACCTTTGCCGGTCTGGTGGTGGCCTCGGTGCTTTATTCCCTGCCCTTTGTGGTGCAGCCCATCCAGGGGGCGTTCGCCGCCTTGGGTCGCCGACCCCTGGAGGCGGCGGCGACCCTCGGGGCGGGGCCGTGGGATTGCTTCATTACGGTGGCGGTGCCCCTGGCCCGGCCCGGGTTCCTCACGGCCATCGTGCTGGGGTTTGCCCATACCGTGGGGGAATTCGGTGTGGTGCTCATGATCGGCGGCAACATCCCGGAGAAGACCCGCGTGGTGTCGGTGCAGATCTATGACCACGTGGAAGCCCTGGATTACGCCTCCGCCCACTGGCTGGCCGGGGGCATGGTGGTCTTTGCCTTTGTCGTCCTCCTGGCCCTTCACATCCTCACCGGACGGCGGGAGGAGGGGCGATGAGCGCGCCGATACGGGCAAGGTTCCAGGTGGGGTATCCAGGCTTTGATCTGGATGTGGATCTCGACCTCCCTGGCCGGGGCGTGAGCGCGCTTTTTGGCCCCTCCGGTTGCGGCAAGACCACTTGCCTGCGGGCCATCGCCGGGCTGGAACGGCGGGCCCGGGGGCGCCTGGAGGTGGCGGGGGAAGTCTGGCAGGACGACGCCCAGGGGGAATTCCTGCCGCCCCATCGGCGCCCCATTGGCTATGTGTTCCAGGAGGCGAGCGTCTTCGATCACCTTAGCGTGCAGGGCAACCTTGAATATGGCCAGAAGCGCAGCGGTCGCCGCGGGCGGGGCTCCGGCCAGCGCGGCGGGCTGGCGGAGGTGGCGGAATTACTCGACATCACGCCCCTGCTCTCCCGGCGTCCGGCCACCCTGTCCGGCGGCGAGCGGCAGCGGGTGGCCATCGCCCGGGCGCTCCTGGCCGCCCCCCGTCTGCTCCTCATGGATGAACCCCTCGCGGCCCTCGATCTGGGGCGCAAACGGGAAATCCTGCCCTACCTGCAGCGCCTCCACGATGAACTGGAGATCCCGGTCGTCTATGTCACCCACTCGCCGGACGAAGTGGCGCGCCTGGCGGACCATCTGGTGCTCTTCGCCCGCGGTCGGGTCCTGGCGAGCGGGGCGCTGGGGGAGGTGCTGCCCCGCCTCGATCTGCCGACCGCCCTGGCCGATCGGGCCGGGGTGGTGGTGGAGGCGGCGGTGCGGCGCTACGACGGCCATTATGGCATGCTGGAGCTCGGGTTTCCCGGCGGACCGGTGCAGGTTCCCCATGGCCTGGTGCCCCTGGGCTCCCGCATGCGCCTGCAGGTTCGGGCCCGGGACGTGAGCTTGGCCCGCAGCCGGCCGGTGGATTCGAGCATCACCAATATCCTGCCCGCCACGGTGGTCGAGGTGGGGGCGGGGGACAGCCCTGCCCACGTGATGGTGCGCCTGGATGCCGGGGGCACGCCGCTGCTGGCGCGCATCACCCGGCGTTCCCGCGATCAACTCGGCGTGGCGCCGGGCATGCAGGTATGGGCGCAAATCAAGGCGGTGGCGCTCCTCGCCTGAATCGGGTCTAGTCCGTTAGCATTATTCCTCCGCCACGGTTCTTTGGGAGATCCTGCCATGTACCTTGCCCTCGACGATGCGGAATTGGCCCGCCTCCTCTCCGACGACGTCCCGTTCGAGGACATCACCACCCGGGCGCTGGCCATTGGCAGCCTGGCCGGGCGGGTCGAATTTCGCGCCCGGGGCCCCATGACAGTGTGCGGGGGCGAGGAGGCGGCCCGGCTGTTTGCCCTGGCGGGGGCGGGCGCTCGCCTGCTGGTGCCCTCGGGAGGTGTTGTCGCCGAGGGGGCCTGTTTGCTCCAGGCCCATGGATCCGCCACCTGCCTGCACCGGGCCTGGAAAACCGCCCAGGTGATGATGGAGACCTTGTCGGGCATCGCCACCGCAACGGCTGCCATCGTTGCCGCCGGGGCGCCGGTGCCCGTGGCCTGCACCCGCAAGAGCGTGCCTGGCACCAAGGCCCTCGGGCTCAAGGCGGTGCGGGCGGGGGGGGCGACGATCCACCGGCTCGGCCTCTCCGATAGTGTCCTGGTATTTCCCGAGCATCGGATCTTCCTCGACGAGGCGCATGCCGAGACCATCGCCCGCCTGCGACGGGCAGAGCCGGAGCGCAAGCTGGCGGTGGAGGTGAAGTCCGCTTCGGAGGCGCTGGAATGGGCCGCGGCCGGGGCGGAGATCCTTCAGCTCGAAAAATTCGCCCCGGAGGCGGTGGCAGCGGTGAGGGAAGAACTCGTCCGACTCGGTCACCCCCGCTTGCCCCTGCTTGCCGTGGCCGGCGGGG
>JAEUNY010000157.1 GCA_016791005.1 Zoogloeaceae bacterium | reverse complement strand
GTGGAGCGGGTGAAGGGAATCGAACCCTCGTATGCAGCTTGGGAAGCTGCCGTTCTACCATTGAACTACACCCGCTTCGGGAAGATACGAGCAAGCCAACTCGCATCGGGCCGCGATAGTAGCACCAACCGCCCCCACTGGCTACGCGCAAACGCGGCGCCCGGCATCCGCCCGAGCCTTACCCGCCCTTTCACCCCCGCGGCTTATCCGACAAGGATCGCACCACCCACCCCTGACCCCACTCGCCCCACGGTGGATACCGGGTGGGACATGGTAAACTCGGGCCAGTTTTTCAAAGGGTTCCTCACCCGCCCATGATTCGCCTCACCCTCAATGGTCAATCGGAAGTGCTGGACGCCCCCCTTACCGTGGCGGGCCTGCTTGATCGTCGCCAACTCGCCGGGAAACGGGTTGCGGTGGAGAGGAATGGTCAGATCGTTCCCCGCGGCCAACATGCCGAAACCCGCCTCGTCGATGGTGACGTGCTGGAGATCGTGGTCGCAGTGGGTGGCGGCTGACCCCGGCGGTTCCAACCCCCTGATTCTTCAAGGTTAGCGATGAACGACCCTCTCCTGATTGCCGGAAAGGCCTATGGCTCCCGTTTGCTGGTCGGAACGGGCAAGTACAAGGATTTCGTGGAAACCCGCGCGGCGGTCGAGGCCAGTGGGGCCGAGATTGTCACGGTGGCGATTCGCCGGACAAACATCGGCCAGTCCCCCAACGAACCTAGCCTGCTCGACGCCCTTCCTCCTAGCCGATTCACCTATCTGCCAAATACCGCAGGATGCTATTCCGCCGAGGAGGCGGTGCGGACCCTGCGCCTGGCACGCGAGCTGTTGGACGGCCACAGCCTGGTGAAACTCGAGGTGCTGGGGGACCCCCAAACCCTGTTTCCCAACATGCCGGAAACCCTCAAGGCGGCCGACACCCTGGTCAAGGACGGCTTCCAGGTGATGGTGTATTGCTCCGACGATCCGATCCAGGCCCGCATGCTGGAAGAAATCGGCTGCGTGGCGATCATGCCCCTGGCCAGTCTGATCGGCTCAGGGATGGGCATCCTCAACCCCTGGAACCTGCGCCTCATCATCGACCAGGCCAAGGTGCCGGTGCTGGTGGATGCCGGGGTGGGCACAGCGTCGGACGCCGCCATCGCGCTGGAGCTGGGTTGCGACGGCGTTCTCATGAACACTGCCATCGCTCAGGCCCAGAATCCGGTCCTGATGGCCCAGGCCATGCGGAAGGCTGTCGAGGCGGGTCGCGAGGCCTTCCTGGCGGGGCGGATGCCACGCAAGACGTATTCCGCGAGCCCCAGTTCTCCCACCGGAGGCCTCATCGGCCGTTAACCGCGCCGCCGGAAATGCCCTGGCCGCGCCCTGAATCATGACGGACCCCACCGCCCCTTCCGCCACCCCCGGCGGGCGCATGACGTCCCGCTCGATCCGCAGCTTCGTGCTTCGCCAGGGCCGCCTGTCCGACGGTCAGGCCCGCCATTTGGAAGCGCAGATGCCGCGGGTCGGGATTCCCTACCAGACCGAGCCCTTGAACCTCGCCACGGCATTCGGCCGCACAGCGCCAACGGTGGTGGAGATCGGCTTCGGCATGGGCACGGCCACGGCAGCGATCGCTGCGACGCGGCCCGAGGACAATTTCCTCGCCATCGAAGTGCACACCCCCGGGGTTGGCAGCCTGTGCAAGCTGATCGCCGAGGGGGGCCTCGACAATCTGCGCATCGTTCAGCATGACGCGGTGGAGGTCCTGCAACACATGATTGCCGACGCCAGTCTGGCCGGCGTACACCTCTATTTCCCTGACCCCTGGCCCAAAAAGCGCCATCACAAGCGGCGCATCGTGCAGCCGGATTTCGTTGCTCTGGTCACCCGCAAACTGACTCCCGGCGGCTATTTCCATTGCGCCACCGACTGGGAGGAATACGCCCAGTGGATGCTTGAAGTGCTGACCGCCGAGCCCGGGCTGGCCAATTCGGCCGAATCCTTTGCGCCGCGCCCGGCATGGCGGCCGCTGACCAAATTCGAGGACCGCGGCATGCGTCTCGGTCACGGCGTGTGGGACCTTGTTTTCCATCGCACCGCAGCATGAAAATGCGCCAATTGACATCCGAATGGACTGATCGTGGCTGAAGTGAGAAAGGGGCGCCTGCGCCGCTGGATCGGAGCCCTGTGGGGGCTGGTGGACGGGCTTCGCCGCTTCACGGTGAACCTGATCTTCCTGCTCTTCATGGCGGTGGTGCTCGCCTGGATCTTCGCCACCCAGACCCCGCAAGTCCCGGAGGGCGCCGCCCTGCTTCTGGCGCCCGGCGGCGATCTGGTGGAGGAAAATTCGGTGACCAGTCCCCTCACCCTGTTGCGAGAGGGGGCGGGGCACCCGGAAAGTCCGATGTCGGACCTCATCGAGGCCCTCACCGCGGCCCGCACCGACAACCGAATCCGCGCCTTGGTCATCGACACCGACAAGCTCGAAGGCGCGGGGCTCGCCAAGGTAGAGGAATTGCGCCGGGCCATCGCCGATTTTCGCGCCGCAGGCAAGTCCGTGTATGCCTGGGGCTCCCGTTTTGATCAGGCCCAGTACCTTCTCGCCGCATCCGCCGAGGAAGTGACCCTGGCGCCCGACGGCCACGTCCTGGTGCGGGGCTTCGCCCGCTACACCTCCTACTTCAAGGGGCTCCTCGACAAGCTGGGCATCAAGATCCACGTGTTCAAGGTGGGCACCTGGAAATCGTTCACCGAACCCTACACCCGGGACACCATGTCCGAGGAAGACCGGCTCGCCACCACCGATCTCCTCCAGCAGGCCTGGAGCCTGTTCCGTCAGGGCGTGGCGGAGAGCCGCAAGCTCCCAGTTGAGGCGGTGGACCGCTACGTCGCCGACTTTCCCGAAGCGCTCGCCGCCGTGCAAGGCGACACCGCCCGCCTCGCCCTCGAGACCAAGCTGGTGGACGCCGTCCTCCCGAAGGACGCCTGGGAAGCCCGCCTGAAGGAGCGGCTGGGGGCGAGCGCCGACGGCAAGGGCTTCAAGCAGGTCAGCCTGCCTGCCTACCTCGACGCCGTGCGGGCCGCCCGCCCGCCCCTCACCGGCAAGGTGGCGGTGCTGGTGGCCCAAGGCACCATCCTGGACGGCGAGCAACCCCCGGGCGCCGTCGGGGGCGACACCCTGGCCCGCATCATTCAGGCGGCCCGGGAGGACGATCAGGTCAAGGCGGTGGTCTTGCGCATCGACAGCCCTGGCGGCAGCGCCTACGCCTCAGAGGTGATCCGGCGGGAACTGGAGCTCACCCGCCAGGCTGGCAAGCCGGTCGTGGCCTCCCTGAGTGCGGTGGCCGCCTCGGGGGGCTACTGGATTGCCACGGGCGCGGACGAAATCTGGGCCAGCCCGAGCACCCTCACCGGCTCCATCGGCATCTTCGCCATGTTCCCCGACATCTCGGAACCCCTCTCGCGGCTGGGGATCACCGTCGACGGCGTGGCCACATCTTCGCTTGCCGGGGCCCTGGACCCCCGCCGCCCCCTCGACCCTGCCGCGGCCGAGGCGATGCAATGGGGCATTCGCCACGGCTACAACCGCTTCATCCAGCGGGTGGCCGAGGGCCGCCGCCTGAGCGTGGAGGACGTGGAGAAGGTCGCCCAGGGGCGCGTCTGGCTAGGTGTCGAAGCCCACGCCCGGGGCCTGGTGGACAAGCTGGGCGGCTTCGAGCAAGCAGTGGCCGCGGCCGCCCAACGGGCGGGCCTGGAGCGCTTCGAAGTCATCCGCGCGGAGACCGAGCTGCCGGTGCGGGATCGGCTGCTCCGCCATCTGTTCGAGACCGTCGGCCCGTCCCGTGAATTGGTGAGCCCGCCGGGGCCGGTCGGCCGCCTCGTGGCGAACTTCGAGACCCGGGCGGGTGACCTCCTGCGCTGGAACGATCCAAACCACGTCTATGCCCACTGCCTCTGCGGGGGCCTGTAAGCGCCGCCGCGGAGACCTTTTCACACACTCTCGGGGCGCCGGGCCTTACCCGTCCGGGATACACTCGGCCATCCCTTCCTCACTCAGCCGCTTCCCCACCATCATGCCCCGCGCTTCGACCCTCGCCGCTCTCACCGCCCTCACCCTCGCCGCCTGTGCCTCGCCCCCTCCAACTCCGCCGTCCGCCGGCGTCGTGGATGTGCCCGGCAGCGCATCCCCCCAGCTTTCTTTCCAGTTGGCGAGCGGAACCTACCGGTGCGAATACGGCGCCCAGGTCGATGTCCAGCGGGACGCCCGCGACCCGAACCTGATCACGGTGGTCTGGCGGGGTGGCCGGCATCTCATGGTGCGCAACCCCTCTTCGTCGGGCCTGCCCCGCTTCGAGAATGCCGACAGCGGCATGGTCTGGATCGACCTCCCCTGGAAGAGCGTCCTGCTCGACGGCAAATCCGGCAAGCCCCTGGTCAGCGAATGCCGAGGCGCCGGGACGGCTGCCGCCCACGGCTGATCACCCTGCGCCAGCAGCCCCCTGCCGCCGCCGATGAGCGGTCGGCTGCCGCGGGGATTCTTAGCGGACGGTGGCGGCGTCCTGGCCGAACAGGATCTGCCTCGACGCGGCATCCACCACCGGGGCGGTATTGATTTCCTGCGCGCGGGCATAGGCACGTAAGGTGGCCGGACGTGTCCGCAGGCGCTCCAACCATCGGGCGAGATGCGGAAAATCCTCGATCTTCTGCCGCTGCCGCTCGTGGGGTACCACCCACGGATAGCACGCCATGTCGGCAATCGAGTAGTCGCCCGAGATGAACTCGCGCCCGTCGCCGAGGTGCTTGTTCAACACCCCATACAGCCGCCCCGTCTCCCTCACGTAGCGGTCGACGGCGTAGGGCAGCGGCTGCGGCGCATATTGCACAAAGTGATGGTTCTGGCCGGCCATGGGGCCGAGGCCGCCCACCTGCCAGAACAACCATTGCAAGGTCATCGTGCGGCCACGCAGGTCCGCCGGCAGGAAGCGCCCAGTCTTTTCGGCGAGATAGAGCAGGATGGCGCCCGACTCGAACATCGACAGCGGCTCGCCACCATCGGCGGGCTGGTGGTCCACGATGGCGGGAATCCGGTTGTTCGGCGCGACGCGGAGAAACTCGGGCCTGAACTGCTCGCCGCGGCCAATGTTGATCGGAATGATGCGGTAAGGCAGGCACGCCTCCTCGAGGAACATCGTGATCTTGTGGCCGTTGGGGGTGGTCCAGTAATACAGATCGATCATTTGCTTGCTCCATCGGCCGATGTCCGCCAATTCAAAAAGCGGCAGGCCCCCGCCCGCGCAGTTCCGCAACTTTTAGCCTGGGCCCTACCGGCTTAACCGGAAGAGTCGCGGCACGGAAAGCCTCCAGCCCTCCGTTTCCACCGCACACTGCGCCGCGTCACCCACCATGTCAAACGGCCCCCGGCGAACAAAGCCGGACCGCATGAACGCCATGTCGTCCCCTCCCGGCCCCAAGAGCGGCCGGTACCGCCCGGTCTCGTGGGGCAAATCATCGCCGCGTTCGCCAGGTCGCCACAAAGTGACTCCGGCCAGAAATGCCAGGAGCAGATATTGGAGGATATGAATCGGTCCGTACTGCCGGCCACAAGCGGTCTTCGGCGACGTGATCCAGATAGCTGCCGTCCGGCCGTGGATGTATGCTGCCCGCCTATCTGCAACCCAATCGTGCAGCGTCGTCTTTTTGCCCCTTTTTCTGTCAGTTTATTTTACGCTCCACCTTATTCCGCCATGAAAACATGACCCTACGACACATGTTATCCAACGAACCGTTATTATCCGGCAAGCCTGTCGCCCTAAAACAAAGTTGAACTAAACCGCTGAAGCGGTGGCCGGGAGATCGACTTGGCACCGCGTTTTTTTAATGCGCTTGTATTGGCGCTTCTACCTTGAAACCGGGGGATGTCCCCGGTTTTGAGGAGA
>JAEUNY010000129.1 GCA_016791005.1 Zoogloeaceae bacterium | reverse complement strand
TTTGGCGAAAGATCCTGGGGCGAACCGAACGCTGATTCAAGGTGCTGGCATCGCCGGGGATCCGGCCTATGTGCCCTGGCTCATCAAACAGATGGCGGACATCAAACTGACTCGCCTGGCCGGCGAAGCCTTTACGGCCATCACCGGGGTCGATCTTGCCGATCAGGATCTGGAGGTCCGGCCCCCGGAAGCAGGGGAATTCGGGCCCTCAGAGAATCCCGAGGATCAGGACGTGTCCATGGATCAGGATGACAGCCTGCCTTGGCCCGATCCGGAGAAGATCACGGATTGGTGGTCGAAGCATGCGCCTCGATTCCAACCGGGAGTCCGGTATTTTCTGGGCGAGCCGCCGAATTGGGATCACTGCTGCCGAGCCTTGAAGGAGGGGCGCCAGCGCCAGCGAATCGCTGCGGCGGAATACCTCTGCCTGCTTAAGCCCGGGACGGTCCTTTTCAACTGTGCCGCTCCGACCTGGCGCCAGCAGCGCTGGCTCAAGGCCCTGGGGTGATCCGGGTCGGACTGCCGAAAATTTAGGGTGCCGTCGGACGATCTTCCACACAAAGGTCCGGGTCAGGCACCACGCATTCCGGTTCTCCGGCAGCGCCGAGGCTTCGGGTGCGGCGGGCGGCGGTGAGGCTGGCTACGGGGTAGGTCTTCGGCATCAGAAGCCACATCTGGCCGTTTTCCTTCATGCGGCTGGCGCGGGCGCGGGCGTCGTCGCCGAAGCCCCAGAAGTAGTCGGCCCGCACCGCGCCGCTGATGGCGCCGCCGGTGTCCTGGGCGATCATCAGGCGACTCAGGGTGCCGCGGCCGTCCGGGCTGCGGGTGGCGAGGAAAACCGGTAGCCCCAGGGGGGTGGTGCGCGGGTCCACGGCGATTGACCGCCCGGCGGTCAGGGGCACGCCCAGGGCGCCGATAGGGCCATCTGGCGAGTCCGGAATCTCGCGGAAAAACACGTAGCTCGGGTCCCGAGAGATGGCGGCCGGCCAGGTGGCGGTGACCGGGGGGCCGGTTTCGGCTGGGGCGGGGGCGATGCTCGTTACCTTTGCCGGAACCGAGGGTCGGGTGGGGGTCGGCGCGGGCGGCCGGGGTGTTGGCTTGGCAGGCGGCGCGATGGACTCGACGGCAATGGGAGGGGGCGCGGGATCGGGGCGGGGAGGAGCGACCGTGGCTTTCTTTCCGCTCGCCGGGGCCTGCTGGGCAAGGAGCTTTTCCACCCAGGCCTCGACCTCCGCGCCCGCCGCGCCCGACGGAGTGCTAGCGACGGTGGTGCTCGCGGGGACTGGGAGGGGCGGGGAGGCAGTTGGTGCCAGATGCAGGCCGCGCACTAGCACCGGCGGCGCAGCTCCGCCATCTTCATCATCCAACACGATTTCGGCCGCAAGACCGCGGGTCCTGGCTGCCTTGGGGCGCCCGCTGGGGGCCGCGACGGTGGGGGTGAAGGGGTGGCCGTTCTGCTCCCGGTACGCGACTCGAAGGATCTGGCTGTCGCTCAGACGGATCTTGCCTGACCCCTGAATCTGCATCGAATAGAGGGCCACCGGGTCGTTGGTCCAGGCCAGCACCGGGGCGCTGAGGGCCCCTTGCTCGATCTCCGCCCGGGTGAAGTAGGGGATCAGGCGATCACCCTCTCGGCGCAGCCGAACTTTCTTGTCCCGCGGGTTGGCCGGCGCGGTGGACAGATCGACGCTGAGGAGCCCGGCTTCCCCGGGGGTGGCCGCCAGGTCGGGAGTCACCGTTCGGCCTGCTACGCGCACCGCCACCACGCCGTTGCGCCGCTCCGGGGGCACGGCGCGGATGTCCAGGAACAGCAGGTCTTCCGGCAGCCCATACACCGGATAGACGTAGGGGCCGCCACGGGTTCGGCTGCCCTGCAGGAGCGGCTCGTAATAGCCGGTGACGACCCCGTGGCCGGTTCGGTCGGGGTCGCGAATCTGGTACAGGTTGAACTCGGCTTCAAAGAAGTGGCGGACATCGGCATCCGGTCCCAATCCCCGCGCCTGCTCGCAAAGCGCGCTCCATTGAGGCTTGCTGCCCAGGGCTGAGCAACTGCGCAGGAAGGCCGACACCGCCTCGCGGAGGTCGTCTTCTCGCCAGCCGGCAAGCTGGCTCCAGGGCATCGGCTCAAAATGGGCGTAGCGGGTGCTGAAGGCGGGACCGAGGTCGCTGGCGGCGTGGGTCGGCCAGGGCGCCAACAGCGCGAGACAAAGGCCGATCGCGCCCCGGCGCAGCCAACCGCAGGCGCGCGGCGGCGCGGGGTCAGCGGAAGCATGGGGGGCGCTGCGAGGGGCGGGGTGGGGATAAAACATTGGCGTGGCGGGAAAACCGGACTGCGAAAATTCCATTTTAGATGCCCGGGGAATGGGTGCAATGCCCGCTGGCCGCGATTTTCCGGCCACTGTGGCCTATTCGTCATCGTTCCCCGGCGGTACCATGCCTATCCTCGTGATGCCGGTCCAATCAACCTTTCCGTTCCCTTGCCGGGGCGGGCCATCCGGGAGCTGGAAAGCGAAAATATGCTCGTGATTCGTGTAATCGCCCTCCAGGGCAAGACGACGACGGCCGGGCCGAGTTTTGATTTCGGCGAGGCAGGGGGCTCCATCGGCCGGGCGGACAGCAATCAGCTCGTCCTCGAAGATGCCGAGCGGGTCATCTCCCGGGTCCAGGCGCGCATCGTCTATCGGGGCGGTGGCTTCGAATTGGTGGATCAGGGCGCAAACCCGACCATCGTCAATGGCCAGCGGGTCGGCAACGGTGCCTCCATGCCCCTCAAGGTCGGGGATCAGCTCGAGATCGGGGCCTATCGGCTGGAGGTCGTCTTGCCGGGGCGGGGCTCCCAGACTGATTCCGATCCCCTGGGCCTGATGGCCGGGCTGGGGCCCGAAGGTCATGATCCCTTCAAGGACATTGCGGTCAAGACCTGGCCCAAGTCGGAGGATCTACTGGGCGGACTGGGCGGCGGCGAAGGCCCTCCGCCGGCTTCGGTGGACGACCCCCTGGGGCTTTTCGCCGGCTTCGATGCCACGCCGCTGCCGATTTCCCGTCCTCCGGTCACCGAGCCGGGCTTCAACCCTCCCAAATCGGGGCAGGGGAAACCCCTCATTCCGGACGATTTCGATCCCTTTGCCGATCCTTTCGCGCCCAAGGTGGCGCCAAAGCCGACCCAGCTGCCTCTTGACGATGACGCCCTCGGCCTTGGGCTCGGCTCCACCGGGAAGGCTGGCGGAGGGGTCGATAACCTGTTCGGCCTCGATGCGCCGGCGGGCTCGGACCCCTTTGCCGGGACTCCCCTTGGGGAGGCCGCGCCGCGTTCTTCTGGCCTGTCCGTCGATCCCCTCGAACTGCTGGGGGGGGAGGCCGCGCCGACCCGGGAGGCCGCGGCTGAGCCGGATCAGGTGCCGGCCGTCCATCAAGCCTTCACGCCGCCCAAGCCGGCGGCCAGCGAGCCATCCTCTCCCGCGTCGACACCGCCCCCACCTTCGCCGGACGCAAGCGGCGTATTCCTTTCCTGGGAAAATGCCGAGAGCGAGGAAGGGGTGGCGCGGACCATGATCCTCTCGCCCGGAAGCAAAGCGGGGCGGGAGACTGCAGCGCCCGCGACCCCCGAGCCGGCGGAAGCGCCCAAGGATGAGGTGGCGCAGCCTGCCCCGCCGGCTGGCGACGAAGTGCAGAAAGGGGCGGGTGCCAGGGACGAGCCCGTCCTCCCCTCCGATGGCCCCACCTGGTGGCGGACCCCAGTCGTGGATTCCGCAGAGGGGCCAGCCAGTCCAACTGAGGAAGGTGTCGCGCCTAAGCCGCCCCAGGGTAGGGTCCCGCTTCCAGCAATGACGGAACTCGCCGCTGTGCCGGCGTCCCTGGGTGCTGTGCCTCCCGGGGGAACGCCGGTGGAAGTGGCGACTCTCGCAGCGGCGCTGGCCCGTGGCCTGGGGCTGCCCCGCCTGCCGGCTGGCGAGGGCCTGACCCCGGAACTCATGGAGCGGGTGGGCGTGCTACTGCGGGAGTCGACCCAAGGCACTCTCGATCTCCTTCTCGCCCGGGCCATGACCAAGCGCGAGGTGCGGGCCGACGTGACGATGATTTTTTCCAAGGGGAACAATCCCCTGAAGTTTTCGCCGGACGTCTCGGTGGCCCTGAACCATCTGCTCAATCCCCAGGGGCGGGGTTTTCTCGGGCCGGAGGAAGCGCTCAAGGACGCCTATGACGACCTGCGGGCCCATTTGTTGGGCTTCATGGCGGGCATGCGTGCGGCGGTTGAGGGCTTGCTACGGCGCTTTGGGCCGGAGGTCCTGGAGGAGCGTCTCACCGACAAGTCCATGCTCGACAGCTTGCTGCCGATGAACCGCCGGGCCAAGCTGTGGGACCAGTACCAGCAGCTGTACCGGCAGATCGCCGAGGAGGCCGAGGAGGACTTCCACGCCGTGCTCGGCCGGGAGTTCGTCAAGGCTTACGAGGAGCAAGTGGCCCTGCTCAATGCCAACAAGAAGCGGGACGGCTGAGTTCCGACCGGGAGGTGCCGTGGTGCTCGAACTGGAAATCGCCCTGCTTTCCCGCAAGGGGGGGCGGGCGCGCAACGAGGATGCCTGCGGGCACTGGACGTCCGAGTCCGGCTGCTGCTGGGTGGTCTCCGATGGCGCCGGCGGGCACGGCGGGGGTGATGTGGCCTCGCGCACGGCAGTGGCCTCCATTCTGCGGGGCTTTGCGACCAATCCGCGAGTGGCGCCCAATGTGCTGCACCAGTTGATGGCGAGCGCCAACGAGGCCATCGTGGCCGAGCAGAAAACCCGGGCGGAGTTGCACGACATGCGGGCCACCGGCGCCGTGCTGCTTATCGATCGGAGCGCCGCCCAGGCCCTGTGGGGCCATCTCGGGGATACCCGGATCTATCTCCTGCGGGACGGCCGGGTGCATTTCCAGACCCGGGATCACAGTGTGATGCAGAGCATGGTGGAAGCGGGCTTTGGCGACGTGGCGTCCCTGCGCCGTCACCCCGGTCGCAATATGCTCCTCTATGCCCTCGGTTCGACGGAGGATTTCAATCCCGACATCACGCCCTCGCCAGTGGGGCTGCAGGCGGGGGACGTCTTCCTGTTGTGTTCCGACGGCTTTTGGGACTACGTTGAAGAGGCGGACATGCTGCGGACCTTGCGAGGGGCGCAGAATGCCGAAGCCTGGCTGGCGGCGATGGAGACCATCCTGCTTGGTCGGGCCACCGGCAATCATGACAATTACACGGCGGTGGGCGTGCGCGTCGGCGTGGCGCCGGAGCAGCCCCGCCTCCCGGTGGCCTGATGGTCCCGGGCATTCAGACTGGAGAACGCAATATGAAAGTGTCGTCCCTTCTCGTCACCCTGATGGGCGTTGCCCTGCTCGGCGGGCCGGCCCTGAGTCAGGCTGAGGAGCGCATCCTGCACGGGAGCGAGCTCAACGAACAGAATCTCATCGACGCCCTGACCCCCGGGGCGCCGGCGGGGATCGACGAAGCGGGGCCAGCGGTGCGCACCCGTTCCATCAAGGTGATGCGGGAGCAGCCGGCCGCCAAGCCTGGCGAAGCCTCGGTCAAGCAGACGGTCAAGAAGGCCAGCGCCTCACTGCTCGTGACCTTCGCCACCAATTCCGCCGACCTGACCGACGAGGCCAAGGCCTCCCTCGACGTGGTGGCCCGGGCGCTCCAGGCTGATCGTCTGTCGAGCTTTGCCTTTTCCATCGAGGGGCATGCGGACCCGCGGGGTAGTTCGGAGGACAACCTGCGCCTCTCCCAGGGCCGGGCGGAAAGCGTGGTCCAGTATCTGGTGGCCCACCACCAGATCGATCCCTCACGCCTGAAGCCGGTGGGCAAGGGGGCGACGGAGCTGGCGAATACCGAGCGTGTCGATGCGCCGGAAAACCGGCGGGTCACCATCACGACCCTCAAGCAATAGCAGCGAAGGGTTTGGCAGGCGTTCCGGCCTGCCAAACCCCATCAATACTCCTCGATGGTGAACACCGCGGCCCCGTAATCCGGGCTGCAGGGTTTTGCGCCCGAACAGACTGGCTGGCCGACGAAGGCTGAGCCCGGTTTGCCCGCGGCATGGTGGGCGGCGGCGACCTTGGCGGCACGATCCAGCGGGAACTCCGCGAAGGGGTCGATCTTCTTGATGCCGGCGCCGGAAAAATCCCGCTTTTCGTCGGAGACGATGGCCAGGAAATGATTGCTCCCCGGCGGTCCGCCCGCCACCATGGTCCAGCCCGGCCGGGGCAGGGTAAGGGTCTTCTCCGCCTCCATCTGGTTCTTGCCATCCACCGCGTTGGGAAAGAGCTGATAGAAATGGTCGCCATCGGTGCCCACCATCAGCACATACAGATAGCCCGGCTGGTTTGAGCGCAGGCGGAAACTCAGTTTGTCCTTGCCGATGCGGACCCGCGCCTTGTCCAACTCGATGGTCACGTTGCGGTCGCGATCCCGCCCCTGGAAGATGGTATCCAGTTCATTGATGGGGTCGAAGGGGCCGGGGGCCTCGGCGACTGTCGGCGGCGCGGGTCGGGCGGCCGCCGGCAGTCCGGGGACGGCGCCCCCGGGCAGCCCGGAGGCCTGGGTGCGCATGGTGTAGGTCTTGCCATCCGTATCCCGCATGGTGATGGTCTGGCGGCCCTGGGCGTCGGTGTCCACGGTGACGTGACGCGGCCCGGTGCCATCGTCGATGGTGGTTTCGAAGCGGCCTGGGGTCCCGGGGGTGCCGGCGATCTGGGGCAGGCCCGGAATGCCGGGGGCGGCGGTTGGCGCCGTGGCCGCCGCCGGCGGTGTTTGGGCGGGGGCGGCGGCCGTGGGGGCGCTGGGCGGCGTTTCCGGCGCGGGGGCCGGGCTCTCGGCGAACAGGAAATAGCCGCCCACCGCGAGGGCGGCCAGGAGTCCTACTCCGCCAACGACGAGGCCAGTCCGGCTGCGCGGGGCTGCACCGGCCGGCGGCGCGGCGGCGGTGGCCGGGCGGGCGGGCGGGAGACTTCCGGCGGTGGGGGGCGGCAGGCCCAACAGAGCGCGGAATTCGTCGATGGACTGGGGCCGATCCTCCGGCCGCACCGCTAGCCCCCGGTCGATCGCCGCGAGGAAACCGGCCGAATAGCGCCCGGCAGCAAGTTGGGAGGCCGGGGCGAGCCCGTCCTTCATCATCCGGCCCACGGCGGGGATGGGGGTCTTACCCACCACCGCCAGGTAGAGCACCGCTGCCAGGGCGTAGATGTCGGTCCACGCCCCCTGTTTCATCGAGGGGTCGTCGGCGTACTGCTCCACCGGGGCGTAACCGGGCTTGAGGATCACCGTGAGGGCCTGGGTCATGTCACCGATGACTCGCCGAGCCGCCCCGAGGTCCAGCAGGACGGGGCGCCCGTCCTGCAGCAGGATGTTGTCCGGGGCGATGTCCCGGTGGAATACATGGGCCGAGTGGAGCAGCTCCAGGGCTTGCATCAAGGGCACGAGCAACTGCTTGAGCCAGGCTTCGTCCGGCGCCCCGCCCCGCTGGGCCAGCTCCTGCTTGAGGGTGATGCCTTCGTAGAAGGGCATCACCATGTAGGCCGTGCCGTTCGCCTCCCAGAAGCGATACACCTTGACCAGGCCAGGGTGATCGAACTGGGCAAGGAGGCGGGCTTCATTCACGAAGCTGCGGCGTCCCGCCTCGAAGGTTTCCGCATGGCGCTCGCTTTTGACGCTGACCTGGTAGCCTTGGCTGCGGGAGGCCAGGGCAGAGGGCATGTATTCCTTCAGCGCGACCCGCCGCCCCAGGGAGCGGTCTTCGCACAGGTAGACGATGCCGAAGCCGCCTTCGCCGATCAGCCGCAGGATCTCGAACTCGCCAATGCGGGTGCCCACCGGCAGGACGTTGGAGGGCTCCGGGGGGGGCGCGCCGGCGCCGCTACCGGTGGGAGCGATGATGGTCTTGTCGTCGTCCGGATGGTCGCTCATGGCAGACTCGTCAGGGGCTTTCCGGGCGGTCGGGGCCGCCCCGTAGCAGGGTAGCAAAGGTGGCGCCGTCCGGCAGGCCGGGGACGGTGATGAGGACCCGCGCGCCCTCGGATCCTTGAGGGGCCCACCACAAGCTGTGGCCATGGGCGTCCCGATGGAGGCGGGTCCGCCCCAGGCCTTGCAGGGCGTCGCCCAGGCTGGCGCCGGGGGCCAGATGGTTGGTGGTGATGGATCGCGTAAAGAGCGCGTCCAGCGGGGGTGATTCGGGGGGCGGCGGTGCCGACTGCGGCCGGCAATCCTGAAGGGCCTGGTCGAAGCCCTCTACGGTGGCACGGTCGGCCAGGGTGGCGAGGGCGATGGCCTCCGCCCGGTCCAGCCAATCCTCCAGCGCCCGCCCGGCCGCACCGTCGGGAAAGGCCTCCTGGCGGGAGGCGATGAGGAGGGGAAAATAGCGCCCGACCTTGTCCACGCTCGGCATCAGGACGCCAGCCCAGCCCTCGGGCGCCGCGGCCCCGGGAAAGAGCAGGAAGCGCCACACCGGCCCGGTGAGATAGGCCTCCAGCCAGGATTCGCCCAGTCGGGCCCGGCTCTCATGGATCACCCCTTGGAGCCAGGTGTCCAGGTTCGCGATCAGGCTCGCCGGCAGGCGGCGGGAGGCGAAATCGCCCAGGCTGGCGATCTTGCCGTACCAGCCCGGGGCCTCGCTCACGGACACTGGAACTGCTCCAGTTCCTTCAGACGGAACGGGTTCTGCACGCTGCTCGCGGTAACTTCGAATTCCGCCTTGCGGCCGTCCACGGTGAAGATGGCGCGGAAGCGCTCCGGCGCGCTGGTGGCGACCAGCTGCACCTTGTCGAACATGCGGAACAGGGCCCAGGGGCCTTCGGTGGTGATGCCGGCGAGGCCGCTCGGCCCGGGGGGCTGGATCTGCACCCGCACCTGGGTGCTGCCCCGGGGTCCGGGCCACTGGACCGTCTGGGGCACCTGGGGCCCGTGGGCGTATTTGACCAGCTGGCCATCCACGTCGAGGATGAACTGGGTGATGGTGGCGTCCATTTCCACCGGCTTGAAGTCCAGACGCAGGGCCGGGGTGCGGGCGCCGCGGAAAAAGACCTCCCGAATCGTCTCCGCCCGCTGGAACTGCACGAGGGCGCCGGCACCGCCCAGGGGTACGTCGTTCATCGGCTTGAACGACCAGGGGCGCGTGGAGGTATCCACCAGGGTGGCCAGATGCTGCTGGAAGAACTGGTCCATCTTGCCTCCCGCCGCGAAGAGGGTGGCGAAGTCGTCCTGGGTCGCATCCCGGGCGCTGCTGCGGACCAGGGGATAGCGGCCGGCGATGGCCTTGCGGCAGAAATCCCCCACCTCGGCGCTGATGGCGTCCTGGGTGTTGGCCACGATGGCGCCCCCGGCCTGGCGGGCGCTGGCCTCCGCCAGGGTCTGGAGCATGCCGCCCAGGGGTTCCGGCATGCTGGGCGCCTGGGCCTTGACCTTGAGGGGCACGTCGGAGGGCGGCGGCGCGGCCTTGGCCTTGATCGCGGTGTCCGTGGCGTTGAGCATGGTGTAGAGGTCGCCAAAGAGCGCGATGGCGGCATCCACGGGCGCCGGCTGGCCGGGCACTGCGGCCGTGACAAAGCGGCGCAGCTTGTCGAAACGGCGATCAACGATGGCCTCGATCTGGCCGGTGGGGGCCAGGGCGGCGGCGGGTTTGCCGGGCACATTGTCGAAGAGCTTGCCGAGGCTCGCCTGGGTTTCCTTGAGGCGGTCCACCGTCTTGTCCACCAGGTTCTTCTCCGCCTCGGTCTTGATCAGGGTGGTTTCCCTTGAGGCAGCGGCGAGGAAGGGGGCAAGGGGATTGTCCGGCGCGGCGAGGAGCCGGGCGAGCTCAATGCTTTGCTGAAGGTTGGTGGGGCGGACTACCTTGATGTCGTTGAGGTAAGCCTCCCAGGTGTTGGCGTAGTCGGTGAGATAGAGGCGGCGCACGTCCTCGATGAGGCGGGCGCGGGCCAGGGGGTCGAGGAAGCGCGCCCGGTTGTCCTCCTTGTAGCCCATCACCCAGGCTTCCTCGCTGGCGAGCTGATTCGCCACCCGGTCGGATTCGCGCTTGAAGGCCTTGTAGTAGCCGTCAAAGGTGAACATGCCCGGTACCCCGTTGGTGAGAGGCTGGCCGCTGGCGCGGATGAACACCAGGGGCGCGGCGGGGCCGGCCGCCTTGATGAGGGAAAAGTCGGGAATGTCCGCCCCCACGCCCTCCCGTTTCAGCCGGCTGTAGATCCGGTTGGCGAGGGGGTACTGGGCGAGCATGGTGCGCACCGAGCGGATCAGGTTCTCATCGGCCTCCACGGGGGAACTCACCGCGCCCCGCTCCATGAGGGCCGCGAGGTGGCCTTCCAGGGCCTGGCGGTCCGTCTGGGGCAGGTTGCGGGGCAGGCTGCGCTGCCAGTCGAAGAGGATCCAGGCCTTCAGGGCGTCGGCATCGAAATGCTCCGGATCGTGCATCATCAAATAGGCCTTGAGAGCCTCGTAGGCGAACTCCAGGTTGTTGGCAGACGCGGTGCGAAGCTGCTCCTCGACCCGCAGCGCGAGGCGCGGCATGAAGGCATCCTCGAGGAGGCGGCGGTAAGTTTGCTCGGCGGCTGCCGAGAGCTTGGTGCCCTGGTAGAGACCGAAGCCCATGGAGGTGGGCACCACGCCCTCGGGCACGTCGGCGAGGCGGGGCAGATCCTGGACCGCGGCCAGCACTGGCAGGAGATCCACCACGTCGCTGCTGCCCGTGGCGGGCACGGCATCCACCGCTTTCTGAACAGCGGCGACCCTTTCCCCAACCGACTGGACGTAGGCGCTGTTGCGGCTGTAACTGGTGAACCAGGCCACGCTGGCGCCCACCAGCAGCAGGGTGGCCAGACCATAGGCGCCGAGGCGGAGCAGGTGCTGGCGGCGCTCCAGGCGGAGGTTGGTGCCGGCCAGCGACTGCTCGTTGAAGATGACCTCGTGGAGGAGGCGGGTGAGGAAGAAGCTGCGCCCACTGGGTTTCTGGGGCGCCAGGAGGCGCCGCTCGACCCCGAAGGCCCGGGCGAGGCCGCCCATCACCCGGTCGATGGGGCTGCCTTCCTGGGTGCCGCTGGTGAAATAGACGCCCCGGATGAGGGGCGCCTCGGCATAGCGGGAGGCGCCGAAGACCTGTTCGAGGAAGTCGCCCAGCAGGGGTTTGAGCTGGCCGAACTGCTGAGGGAAGGAGAAGAGGAGCCCCCGGGCCTGGAGATCCCGCTCGGCCTGCAGGCGATCTGGCGTGCGGGCCAGGATGCGCTGGTGGAGGGCGTCGAACTCGGCGGGGAAACCCGCCAGCGGGGCGTCTTTGGGGTCTTCGCTGAAGGGGAAGGTGGTGCCCCAGGCCTGGGTTCGCTCATCCTTTCCGAGATCGGCGAAATACTCGGTGAAGCCGGCCAGGAGGTCGCACTTGGTGACCAGCACGTAGATCGGCAGGCGGATGTGGAAACGCTCCTGCACCTCCGCCAGGCGGGCGCGGATGGCCTGGGCATGGCGGGCCCGCTCATCGGCGGACTGCTGCAGGAGGTCTGCGACGCTGACGGTGAGGATCACCCCGTTGATGGGGCGGCGCGGCCGGCTCTTGTGGAGGAGGTCGAGAAAGCCCTGCCAGGCCGCCTTGTCGGTTTCCCGGTCGGATTCCTGGGTGGTGTAGCGGCCGGCGGTGTCGAGGAGGACCGCTTCATCGGTGAACCACCAGTCGCAGTTGCGGGTGCCCCCCACGCCACGGATCGACGCGGTGCCGAACTTGTCGGCAAGGGGAAAGTGCAGACCGGAGTTGATGAGGGCAGTGGTCTTGCCCGAACCGGGAGCGCCGATGAAGATGTACCAGGGCAGTTCGTAGAGGTAGCGCTTGCCGGAGAGGGACAGGTAATCCCCGAGCCCCGGCTTGCGGCCGGCGGCGGAGAGGCGCACCTCCTTGAGGTGACCGATGGCTTCCTCGAAGCGGGCCTTGAGCTGGGCGACTTCCTGTTCGGAGGCGCTGGGGCCGGCGGCCTGGGGCGCGCCTTTGACCAGCCCGTCCATGAGCTGGCTATTGGTGCGGCGGGCTTGCCACCATTTCCAGACGCGGCGACCGATCCAGATTGCGAAGAGGAGCCCGATCAGGAGGCTTCGGGCGAGGATGGGATCGAGGGGGTGGACGCTGCCGAAGGCAAACAAGGGCCCGAAGAACCAGATCAGGACGGCCAGAATCACCAGGCCCAGGAAAGCCAGCAGGGTCGGATGAATGAGCAGCTTGAAGAATTTTTTCATGGCTTCAGGCTCCCGCTTTGGCGACGAACAGGGTGATTTCCACCCGACGGTTGCGGGCACGTCCCTCGGCGGTGGTGTTGGGGGCGAGGGGTTCCGCGTCGGCGCGCCCCTCGACCTTCATGCGGTTGGCCTGGACCGTCGCGGTGAGGACGTCTTCCACCGCCTGGGCGCGCTCCTGCGAGAGATGCCAGTTGGAGGGGAAGCGGGCCGAACGAATCGGCTGGTTATCGGTGTGGCCGGTGATGAGGACCCGGCCGGGCACCGAATTGAGGGCTTCGGCGATGCGGACCAGGAGCGGCTGGACCCGGCTCGCCACATTGGCACTGCCCGGCTCGAAGAAGCCGTCGCCCTTGATGGTGATGACGCTGCGGTCGCCGAAGTCGGCCACCTCGACGAGGCCGGCCTTGATCTCGGGGGCGAGGAAGGTGGCCAGCCTGGGCTTGGTGACCGGGGTCACCTGCACGATCTTGACCCGCTCGGGGGCCTTGGCGCGGATGGACTGGATGGCGGCGAACACCGGGTCGGACTTGCGATTGAGCTGCCAGGAGAGCAGGAGGTAGATGCCCAGGCTGACGCCTACCATGGCCACCAGGGCCACCCACACCGGGATGCCCACCCACAGCCGGCGGCGGTTTTCCACCCCCCGCCAGCGGGGCGAAAGCTCCCGCTCCGGCTCCCCCAGTTCCTTGCGAACCATGAGGTGCAGGCGCTCCCGCACCTGATCCAGCTGGGCCCGGCCCCCCTCGATGAGGCGGTAGCGGCCTTCGAAACCCAGGGCCAGGACCACCTCGATGAACACCAGGAGATCCAGGTTCGCCGACGGGTTCTCCGCCAGCTTGGCCAGTAGGCGGAAGACCTTTTCCCCGCCGTAGGTCTCATTGTGGAACATCACCAACAGCGTCTGTTTCGCCCACACGCCCGAGCCACCCCAGGGGGTGCTGGCGGCCACCTCATCGAGAAAGCTGCACAGCACGTAGCGGGCGCCGATCACCTTCTCCTGGGTCGCGCCGGCCGCCAGGGCTTGCTTTTCGAAGGCCCGCACCCCCGCCGCGAGGCTCTCCCGCAGCGCGCCGGGATTGGCCTGGGAGCTCGACTGGCGCAATTGCACCGCGAGATTGAAGAGGGGACTCGCAGCCGCGACCAGGGGGTTGAGGCCGTGTTCGGGAATCAGCGCTTCCACCGGAAGATCGGGCGCCGCGGCGGCGCCCTGGGCCGGGGCAGGGTTCGGCGCCGCCCGGTTGCGCTGCCCCGGGGAGGGCATGATGAAGGTGCGGTCGGCTTGCTCGGAGTCGAAGGGATCGTCCGGCTGGGACATGGGGCGCCTCGCTGGGTGGCTGTGGCGAAAGGGAGGTCAGGCCGGCCGGGTCAGGCCCGGATGGCCCACAGTTCGAGTTCCAGCCCGGGGAAGTCGCCCGCGATGTGCATGGCGAGGCCTCCGGACTGTTGTAGCTGCTTCCAGAGCTCGGAGCCCCGGTCGAGTTCGAAGTAATTGAATCCCGCGTGATAGGGAAGCTGGCGGGGCGCCACCGGCAGGTTGCGCAGCGCGATTCCGGGCAGGGCGAGATTCACCAGATCGCGGATCTTCTCCACCGGCCCGATCTTGACCTGGTTGGGAAAGCGCTGGCGCACCGCCTCGCTGGGGATCTGGGCATTGACCGCGAGGACGAAGGCCGCACTGCGCAGCAGTTCGGCATCCGGCACGATCGCCACCCGCACGCCGAACTTCCGCTCCATGAGGTCGATGGGGATGGCTGTCTGCTCCAGCACCATGGACAGGGAGCGGCGCAGGTCCGCCATGAGCGGCAGGAAGCAGGCCTGGGGGTCGTCGTGGTTATAAACCGGATAGCTCACTGGCCGGCGGTTCTCCCGGGAGAAGGTGGCGAGATCGCCGGCCAGCATCAGGGCCGTCGCGTAGAGCCGCTCCGGGTGCGCTCCGGCAAGGTTCCCCAGATGCTGGAACACCGGCTCGAAGCGGTTGGTGGTCTGAAGCAGCAGGAAATCGGCGATCTCCCCGACGCCGCCGCGGCCGGGCTGGCCAAGACGGGCGGCGAGGGCTTCACCCCGCTGGTGGATGAGCCCGATGACTTCCTTCAGATAGCCCCCCAGGAGGGGATTGGCGGCGACGTCGAGGGTCGGCGGGACGAATTGCTTGTCCAGCACCAATTGATTGTCGCTGCGCCGCTCCACGATCCGCGCCGCCCCCAGGGTGGCCCAGGCATCGGTGGCGTCCCGGGCGAGCATGAGGCGGGCGTTGAGGTGGCCGATCTGGACCAGGGCGGTGCGCTGACTGGCCAGGGTGGCATCCGGCACATCCAGTTCATCAGGGACGTAGCGGGTCAGGCGGGTGGCGTCGGCGGATTCCAGATCCACGTCGAGCCCGCCGGCCCGCTGCAGCGGCACGGCCAGGACTACGGTGGCGTCCTTGACGTTTGCCTCCGGTTCGAAGGGCAACGGGGGCGCGTCCTGGGCAGGAAAATCGAAGGGCGTGCCGTCGGGGAGGATGCCCCGGGCCGCGGTAAGCACGAGTTTTCCCATTGCCAGGGCGGCGGTGTCCCATTCGAGCTGGGAGAAACCCCAGGCATGGGCGGCCATCGGGCCCATGCGGCCCTCCACCAGACGCTGGGTATGGCGATCGGCCTGCTGCAGGTGCTGGGGTTGGAGGAACAGCCCCTCCGACCAGATGACCTTGCTGTTCCAGGACATGAAGGAGTCTCCCGAGGAGGCTGTCGCGGGTGAGGGGTCAGGGTGCCGGAGCGATGGTCAGGGTGCGAGGACCCACCGTGATCGTCGCCTTGGTGGTCTGGCCGACCGGCACGGGAATGGCGGCACGCCAGACGGCACGCTCCAGGTCACGATAGGCAACGATGGCGCCGAAATGGGTGACGCCGGGCTGGATGGTACGAGCCAGGGGCACGCTTTCACCGGGTTTCAAAGGGAGCTCTTCCCGCGCCGCCAGCTCTGCTCCCAGGGCGGCGCTATCGTTGTTCCAGAGGGAGAAGAAGTCCGTGCTGGAGAAGGCCGCGAGGGATTTCAGCTCGAAGATCCTTACGATGACCGGTGAGGGTCGCCCCTTGCTATCCGGATTGGCATCGGCGGCGGCCACGACTTTTCCTTCGATTTTGGTGATCACCGGCTTGGGCGGGCTCGCGCAGGCTGCCGCGAGCAAGGCGCTGGCCAGAACCATCAGACGGCGGCGGGTGGGCGAGGACAAGGTCCCGGAGATGGGCCACATGCATGGGACTCCCTGATTGAGGCGGGCTCAATTATAGGGGCATCCCCTCATCGGGGAATCCCTTCCTGCGCCTGCGGCCGAGCCTGTGAAAGGATTCACACCCCCTTGCGCCGCCCCCAGGGCCTATGACATCGTAGCCGGGGGGCAAAGCCATTCAGGGCGGGGATGGGGTGGAGCCCAGGAAAATCGGGATATTCAGCGGAGGGGGAGACATGGCAAAGGCAATGGGGCGGGCTTGGGCGGCTGCGGCAGGGTTGGCAATGGTGGTGGGGGTAAGTGGGGTTCAAGCGCAGTCGTCGCTGTGTCCGGCCCCCACGAAGGGATTGTTCAGCCTGGGGTTCGCGGTCGAAGTCGACGCGCCCAACATTTACAGCTGTGATACGGCGTCATTCAAAACCCTTGATAGCCTCTACAACGGCCTGAAAACCTATCCACTCTCCGGGGTCAGCTCGTATTACAGCGGGACAGAAGTTGCTTACCTGGATATCTATTTCAACGGGTTGCCAGTCCTGATCCAGTACCCCAACTTTGGTGCCACCGGCCAGGGGGCATTGCTGGTATTTGAGATTCCTGCGCTAGGAGTATCCAAGACCTTCCTTGGCGCGGATCGGGATGAATCCCAGCGCCTGCTCGAGGACTATTTGAAGAGCGCTGGTCTCTTTGGCCGGATCATGAAGTATCAAGCCGCCCATTCGCCCAACAGCCCCATTTCCGGACCCGGCGGCTTGATTCCGACCGCTGTGGCGGCGGATTTTGCCGACGTGTTCGATACGCTCCCTTCGTCCAGCGGTGGGGACCCCCAGAACAACTTTGGCATCGGGCTCAATTTCAGCAATCTGCGGGTGGGCGGCCTCCAGACCCGGGTGACGACCCTGCCTCTCTCCTACACCATCCGCAATAACATCGATCCGCGCCGGCAGCTCGCTTTCAGCATGCCCATCACCTTGTCAGACACCGAGGGGGCGAAGAGCTACCACATCAATCCCGGCGTCAGTTACCGCGTGCCCATGACCGATGCGTGGAGCGTGTCGGCGGCGGCCCGGGTGGGCATCGTCGGATCCATGGACATCGGCAGTCTTGCGGGCGTGGTGTCGGGGTCGGTGGCCAGCACCTACGCCATTCGCGGCTCCGGCTTCGACGTCGCGATCGGCAACATGGTTGGCTACTACGCCACCACCAAGGTGAGCTCCGGTGATTACTCCGCCAACCCGGAGATCCATAACGTCGTCCTGCGTAACGGCGTGATGCTCTCGCAGCCGGTGCGGATCGGCGGGATGCCGCTATCGGCGGAATATTCTGTCATCGACACCCGCTACCTCGGCACGGAGATTTACGTCGATAACACTCAGGAGATCGGCGTGACCGTGGGGACCAATCGCAGTGCCTTCAGCTCCCGTAGCTTCTTGCGTGGCGGGTTGTCCTACCTGCGAGGCCGGGATACCCACGGTCTGTCGGTCAATATCGGCTACTGGTTCTGAGGCCGGCGATGGGCCTGCGCGTCTGGGCCGTCGGCGTCCTCCTCGGGCTCGCCACGGCGGGGGCTGCCTGGGCGGACCTGGGCGGTCAGCAGGTGGAATTCGCCGCCACCGGCCGCTTCGATCAGCTTGAGCAGCTGATGGAGGCGGAGGCGGCCCGTCGTCCCCTGGAAACGCCGGACCTCCACGCCCTGTGCTACGCCTATTCCAAGACCAAGCGCTATGACCGCCTTTTTGCCTGCCTCGACCGTCTCGACCAGGCTATCGCCCGGGGGCCGCGCCACACTCGGCTGTTTGGTCTCGACGATGCGAGCCCCAGCGTGCACCTCATGCGCGCCGGTGCGCTGATCGAGCTGGGGCAATATGCTCGCGCCGAGGCGGAAGCCGCCCAGGTGATCGCCTGGATGGACCGGGAGGGTGGGTTCGACAAGGACATGGAGATTGAGGCCCTGGCGGTGCGCTCGATATCGGCCACCCTGGCCGGTCGGCGGGATGAGGGCGAGCGCGAGGCCCTGCGGCTGGAAAAGGTCAGCGTGGCCTGGCCGCTGGCCTCGGATTACGCGCCGATCAAAGCCATGGGTCTCGCCCGGGCCTGGTCGGCCCTGGGTCGTTTCGACAAGGCGCTGGCCGCTATCCGCGCCGATAAGACCTTCGAGTTCAAAGTCTTCCTCGATAACCTGGTGTCAGGGGCGGCGCTGCGGGGGGAGAGCAACTGGGTTTGGGCCGAGTTGCCCCGGGCCTTCCTGATCAACCATGCCCTGCTGGAAACCGGAGATTGGGCGGCGGCGCGGACGGGGTTCGACAAGCTCCTCGCCAATCCCGCCATCGCCGCCAACGGCGAGATCTCCTGGCTGGCGCTCTACGACCGGGGGCGGATCGCCGAACACGATGGCCAGGCCGGCGAGGCCCTAAACTATTACCGGCAGGCCATCGAGATCATCGAGCGTCAGCGCTCCACCATCCAGACCGAAGCTGCCAAGATCGGCTTCGTTGCCGACAAGCAGGCGGTGTATGGGCGGGCGGTGGCGCTGGCCATCGACGCGGGGCAGCCGGCCCGGGCCTTTGAATTTACGGAACGCGCCAAAGCCCGGGCCCTGGTGGATCTGCTCGCCGCCAAAGACGACTTCGCGGCGCCGGGCGGCGCTGGCCCGAAGGTGTCATCGCTCCTTGGCGAGATGCGGGCCGCCGAGGCGGAGAGCCGGGTCCAGGCCGGCGGCGTACGCTCCGCCGGGGCCGAGCTCAGGGGGCGTCCGCCGAAAGCCGAGCGGGCTCAGGCCGCCCTGTCCAGCCTGTCACCCGAATTGGCGTCGTTGATCCTCGTCTCGGCCTTGAGCGCGGAAGACGTCCAGTCCCGTCTCGCGGATGACGAGGAGGTGCTGGAGTTCTACGCGAGTGGAAAATCGCTCTACGCGATGACCCTTTCCCGGGGTCAGGTGACCGGGGTCAAGCTGGAAACCAACGGTCTGGAAGAGCAGGTGCGGAAGTTTCGTCAGGACATCGAAGCCCGGGCGCCGGACGTGGAAACCCAGGCCAAAGCCCTCTATGACCGCCTAATCCGCCCGGTGGAGGCCAAGCTCAAGGCCACCAACCTCCTGGTGATTCCCCATGGCGTCCTGCATTACGTGTCTTTTGCCACCCTCCACGATGGCCGGGATTATTGGGTGGCGAGCAGGAATCTGCGCTTTCTGCCCAGCGCCTCGGTGGTGCGGTTCCTTCGCCCGGCCAGCGGCAAGCCGGTAGGGGACCTCTTGGCCATCGGCAACCCGGATCTGAAAGATGCGCGATTCGACCTGCCCAGCGCCGAGCAGGAGGCGCGGGCCATCGGCCGCTCGGTTGCGGGCGCGACCGTGCTCACCCGCGGCCAAGCCACCGAGACGGCGTTTCGCAAGATGGTGGGCCAAGGGCGCTACGTTCACATTGCCTCCCACGGCGAATACAACCCGGACGACGCCCTGCAGTCGCGCCTCCTCCTCGCTGCCGACGGGGCGAACGATGGTTCCCTGACCACTGATGAGCTATACGGCCTGCGCCTCAACGCCGATCTGGTGACCCTCTCGGCCTGCGAAACCGGATTGGGCCGGGTGCTGACCGGCGACGACGTGATCGGCCTCACCCGGGGATTTCTCTACGCCGGGGCCAGCAGCGTGGTGGCGAGCCTGTGGCAGGTGGATGACGACGCCACGACGCGGCTCATGGACGCCTTCTACCGCAACATGGAAAAAGGCGCGTCCAAGAGCGCCGCCTTGCGGGACGCGCAGCGGGAGGTGCGCCAGAAGTGGCCCCATCCCTTCTTCTGGGGCGCCTTCTTTCTGACCGGGCGGGTGACCTGATCCGCCGGCTTGCCGGGCGGCAGGCAGTGGGGCGCGGTTGACCGATTCCAGGACCCTCTTTTCCCATCGGCCGTTTGCCCTTTTCTGGGCGGCACGGGTGCTTACGGCGAGCGGTTTTCAGATCCAGAGCGTGGCCGTCGCCTGGCAGGTGTATGAACTCACCGCCAGCGCCCTGGACCTTGGCCTGGTGGGTCTGGTGCAATTTCTGCCCCGCCTGGTCCTCCTGCCGCTGGCCGGTGACCTGGCCGACCGGCTGGACCGCCGCCGCCTGGTGGCGGGGTCTCAGGCGGTTCAGGCGCTCGGGATGGCGATCCTCGCCGGGCTGACCTGGACCGGGACCATCAGCCGGGAATCCATCTTCGTCTTGCTCGCGCTCATGGGAGCGGCCCGGACCTTTGAAATGCCCACCAGCCAGGCGTTGCTGCCGGCCCTGGTGCCGGAGACGGCTCTGGCCCGGGCGGTGGCGATGGGCGCCTCCGCCATGCAGGCGGCTACCATCGCGGCGCCGGCCTTGGCTGGGGTGCTCTATGTTCTGGGCGCGGGGACGGTCCATGGCCTGGCGGCCGTTGCCTTCGTCCTCGCCACGGGCCTGACCACCCAGATCCGGCCCCTGCGACCCCAGCCGGCACTCACGGGCACCCTCAGCGGCTGGGCGCGTTTCCGCGAGGGGCTTGGCTTTGTGCGGCGCCATCGGCCGGTGTTGGGCGCGATCTCCCTGGACATGATGGCCGTGCTGCTGGGGGGTGCCACCGCGTTGTTGCCCATCGTGGCGGCGGAGGTGCTCCACACCGGGCCCTGGGGTCTCGGCTTGCTTCGCTCGGCTCCGGCGGTTGGGGCCCTGGGCATGTCGCTCTGGCTGGCACGGCATCCTCTGGGCCGAAGGGTCGGGCACCGCATGTTTCAGGCGGTCGCGATTTTTGGCCTGGCCACCATCGGCTTCGGTCTTTCCCATTCCCTGTGGTTGTCGGCCGGGCTTCTGGTGATCCTGGGGGCGGCGGACATGATTAGCCTGGTGTTCCGTCAAGCCCATATTCAACTTGAAACTCCAGACGCCATGCGTGGGCGGGTCAGCGCGGTCAACGCCCTCTTCATTGGGGCCTCCAATCAGTTGGGCGAATTCGAGTCGGGGGTGACCGCCGCTTGGTTCGGCCTGGTGCCGGCCATTGTGCTGGGGGGCGTTGGGACCTTGTTGGTGGCGGCGCTGTGGTGGCGCTGGTTCCCCGAACTGGGACGGGTGGATCGCCTGGGAGCCTGAGGCCGGGCCTACAATGGGCTTACTTTTAGCCTTCTGGAATTTGCCCCATGAGCCAGATCCCACTTCTCCCCGCCGTCGAGTTCGAGAGCGCACCCCACCCGACCCACGCTGTGATCTGGCTCCACGGCCTGGGCGCCGACGGTCATGACTTCGAGCCTATCCTCGACGAATTCGACGTCGACCGGTTTCCGCCCACCCGGTTCGTCTTTCCCCACGCGCCCATGCAGCCGGTGACGGTCAATGGTGGCTACGTGATGCGGGCGTGGTACGACATCGTGTCGCCGGACTTCACCCAGCGGCGAGAGGACGCCGCCGGGGTACGGGCCTCGGCGGAGCAACTGGGGGCCCTCATGGCGCGGGAAAATGCCCGGGGTGTCCCCGACGAGCGGATCGTGCTCGCGGGGTTTTCCCAGGGCGGGGCGGTGATCCTCCACGCCGGCCTGCGCCATTCCCGGCGCCTTGCTGGGCTCCTGGCGCTCTCCACCTACCTTCCCCTTGCTGAGACCTTGGCGGACGAGGCGGCGCCGGCCAATCGGGACGTGCCGATCTTCATGGCCCACGGGCGTCAGGACGGAGTGATTCCCTATTCCTTTGCCGAAGCCTCTGCCCAGGGCCTCCTTGCCGCAGGCTATCGGGTGGACTGGCGGGCCTATCCCGCCGACCACGGCTTATGCCTCGAGGAGGTGAGGGATATCGAGGACTGGCTCGCGACGGTGATGCAGCCCGGCTGATTTCGGGGCCTCGGGCTCAGGCCAACGCCCGCGCCATGCGGGCCAGGCCTTCGTCGAGGGTGGTCCCCGGGCAGCCGAAATTGAGACGGACGAAGCCCGGTGCCCCGAAGGGGCTGCCATCCGAGAGCCCCACCCCGGCGGCTTCAAAGAAGGCCACGGGATCGGCCATTCCACGCTCGGCCATCATGCGCCGACAATCGATCCAGGCCAGATAAGTGGCTTCCGGCGATACCACGGTGAGTTCCGGGAAGGCGGCCAGGCAGGCCATGACCTGGTCCCGATGGCCCCGCAACACGTCGATGAGGGCGTGCCGCCAGGGCTCCCCGTCCCGGTAGGCGGCCTCGGCGGCCACCATGCCGAAGATGTTCACGTGGGGCACGATGCCGCGCATGGCTCGGCGGTAGCGGCTGCGCAATTCAGGTGCGGGGATGATTGCGAAGGCGCAATACAGGCCGGGAATGTTCCAGGTTTTGGACGGGGCCATCAGGGTGATGGTGCGTCGAGCGACCTCCGGACCCAGAGTGGCGATGGGGATGTGGCGAGTCTCCGGGTCGAGAACCAGGCCGCAGTGGATCTCGTCGGAGCAGATCAGCAAGTCCCGCTCTTCGGCAAAGCGGGCCAGGGCTTCGAGTTCGGGGCGGGTATACACCCGGCCGACGGGATTGTGGGGGTTGCAGAGTAGGAATAGGCGGCTGCGGGGCGTGGCGACGGCCGCCAGGGCCTCCAGGTCCCAGCCGTAGGCGCCGCTCGGGCCGGGGACGAGGTCCACCCGCTGGAGGGCGCGGTTGTGGTGCCCGGGCGCAGCGAGCATCGGCGGATAGACCGGAGCGGCGGTAATGACCCCGTCCCCGGCCTCCCCGGCCAGCCGGCAGGCGACGTTGAATCCCGCCACCATGCCCGGGAGGAAGACGATCCACGAGGGATCCACCGCCCACGCGTAGTCCCGCGCCATGGCATCTACGATGGCGTCCTTCAGGCTGGGCCAGGCGTCGGTGTAGCCGAAGACTCGGTGATCGAGGCGCTGCTTGAGGGCTTCGATGACGCAGGGCGGCGCGGCGAAATCCATGTCCGCCACCCACATGGGCAGCACGTCCCGCCCGGCGTAGCGGTCCCATTTTTCGCCCGGGACGGCCCGGCGGTCGAGGACGGTGGTGAAATCGAAAGCAGCGTGCGGCATGGAGTGGGGCGAATCAGGATTCAGACCCGCCCCATTCTGCCGCAAGCGCCCTCGCTCGGGTCAGGTCTCCCCGGCGTGGTGCTCCACGTAATGCTTCAGCACCATCCGCAGGAGGGCGATGCGGCTGTTGTCGCCCTTGGCCCGGGCCTCCTCGAGATCGTCGCAGATCATGCGGCGGATGCGCTTTTCGCCGCTGGAGGTATGGACCAGATAGTTCCCCAGTTCCAGGGCCACCATTTCCGGCAGATGCTCATGTTGCGCGATGGCGAGGATTTCCTCTTCGCTCAGGTCCGACATGTCGATGCAGTCTTGTAAGGTGAGCATTTCTGTCTCCCACTCTCTGGTTTGAAATCTTTGTTTTCACGATCAGTGGATCACTGATCGGCTGCTTCTATTTTGATATGTGACAAACCAATTGCAATCCCGAATCGGCGTGGCGGGGTGGGCATTGCCGGTACAATTGTTGCGTTGCGACGAGTGGCGAGGAAAGGTGATGGCGAGGGTGTATTCGTATCCCGAGGGCGTGTATGCGGTGGACGCGGAATACGTGCGGCCGCTTCTTGTGGCGGTGCATCTGGTGGTGCATCGGGGCCGGGTGGCGGTGGTGGATACCGGGGCCTTCAATGCCGTCGAGCCCGTCATGGCGGCGTTGGCCGGGATGGGCCTGGGCCCGGAGGCGGTGGATTGGCTCTTCCTCACCCACGTGCATCTGGACCACGCCGGGGCGGCCGGCGCTCTGATGGCGCGTTGCCCCAATGCCCGTCTGGCCGTGCATCCGAGGGGCCTGCGCCACATGGTGGATCCGTCGAAGCTGTGGGCCGGTGCCGCCGGGGTGTACGGCGAGGAGGCCGTCCGGGCGCTCTACGGCGAGCCGATCCCTGTGGCGGCCGAGCGGGTGGTGGAAGCCACCGAAGGGCTGGAACTGGAGCTGGCCGGGCGCGTCTTCCGCTTTCTCGACACCCCGGGCCATGCTCGTCACCACGTCTGTATCTGGGATGCCACGTCGCAAGGCTTCTTCACCGGCGACACCTTCGGTCTCTCTTATCGCGATCTCGACGTGGCGGGCCGGCCGAGCATCTTCCCGACGACCACGCCGGTGCAATTCGAGCCCGAGGCGATGCATGGGTCCATCGATCGATTGCTGAGCTTCGCGCCCCAGGCGATGTATCTCACCCATTTCGGCCGCATTCAGGAGGTGCCGCGTCTGGCGGCCGATCTCCATCGGCTCATCGAATCCCACGTCGCCGTGGCCCGCAGCGTCCACAACGGCCCTGATCGGCACCATGCGATCCGTGCCGGACTGGAAACTCTGCTGCGGGAGGAATCCCGCCGCCAGGGGTGGACCCTGACCGAGACGGCGCTCTTCGAGCTCTTCGAAACCGACCTCGAACTCAACGCCCAGGGTCTTGGGGTGTGGCTGGACGGTCAGGCGAAGGGGTGACCGGGGCGTCTGCGGCAATCAGGTTGGCAAGGCGTGAGGCGGCCACCGGGTCGCCCTGGCGGGCCGCCAAGGCATACCATTGGCGGGCCTCGGCAAGATTGTGGGGCAGTCCATAACCTTGTTCGTACATGTGGGCGACGATGTATTGGGCGCCGGCATCGCCGGCCTGGGCGGCGGCCAGGTACCAGCGTGCGGCTTGGACGTCATCCTTCGCCACGCCGTCGCCAATGAAATAAAGGGTGCCGAGGGTGATCTGGGCCTGGAGATGGCCCTGGCGGGCCGCCAGGGTGTAGTAGTGGCGGGCCGTACCCGGGGCGCGGGGAACCCCGATTCCCCGGTCATACAACTGGCCAAATGCGAACTGGGCATCCGCCAAGCCGGCAGTGGCTGCCTGGCGCAGCCAGCGCCAGATCGCTGTCGAGTCTGGAGAGGGCACTTGGCCCCTGGCCATCATCATGGCGAGGGTGTAGGCGGCGAGGCGATGTCCGCTGCGGGCCGCGCGCTCCAGGTCCGCCGCGGTGCGGTGGAGGTCTGCCTGAGCGGCATGGTCGGGGGGCGCAGTCTCGCCGTCCGGCAGGGAGGGTGGGTCGGCAACGGCCTGGGTCGCGCTCAGGGCCAGCAGCCAAATGACGAGATTTCGGCGCATTCCACATCCTCCTGGGCGGTTGGAGGGTTCCAAGGCGGGGGAGTTCATGATTCGCAGTGAGGAAACACCCGTTGGTGATTCGGGGTTTGATGCCGCCCGGGTCGATTCCGCGCGCCGGTTCGGCGGGGTCGCCCGGCTATATGGCGCAGAGGGCCTCGCCCGCCTCCAGGCGGCCCACGTGGCGGTGGTCGGGATTGGTGGCGTCGGGTCCTGGGCCGTGGAGGCCTTGGCCCGCAGCGGCGTGGGGCGCCTCACCCTGATCGATCTCGATCATGTGGCCGAGTCCAACCTGAACCGTCAGGCCCACGCCCTGGAGGCGACCCTGGGTCAGGCCAAGGTCCTGGCCATGGCCGAACGCATTGCCGGCATCAATCCCGATTGTCGGGTGACGCCCATTGATGACTTCGTCACCCCGGAGAATGTGGCGGATCTACTGGGGACGAGGCTGGACGGGGTGGTGGACGCCATCGACCAGCTTCGGGCCAAGGTGGCGATCATTGCCCATGTGCAGCGTCTTGCCGTGCCGCTCATCGTGGCCGGCGCGGCGGGCGGGCAGACCGACCCCACGCGGATTCGCGTAGATGATCTGGCCCGTACCATTCAGGACCCGCTGCTCGCAAAGGTCCGCGCTTGCCTGCGCAAGGAGCATGGATTCCCTCGCGATCCGAAGAAGCGTTTTGGCGTCGAGGCCGTGTATTCCACCGAACCGCTGAGCTATCCGGATGCAAGCTGCGAAGCAGGGGCCGGGCCGGCGGGGCTGTCCTGCGCCGGGTTCGGCTCCAGCATGGCGGTGACCGCCGGCTTCGGCTTGGCCGCGGCCGCCCGCCTCATCGAGACGCTGACGCGGGGGGCTCCAGCGCCGCGCGTGTAAGGAAGGCGCGTCAGCGCGCGATGGGGCCGGGCAGGAAGAGTTCCGGGTCCACAGCGGTGCCGTTGAGGAATACCGTCCAATGGACATGGGGGCCGGTGGCGCGTCCGGTGGACCCGGAGGCGCCCAGGCGTTGGCCGGGGCGGACGGTGTCCCCCTCGGCTACGTCGGTTTGGCTGAGGTGGCAGATCATGGAGATCAGCCCCTGACCGTGGTCGATGAAGACCGTCTTGCCGTTGAAGAAATAGTCGCCGACCAGGGAGATCTTGCCAGCGTTGGGGGCGCGGACGGGGGTGCCGGTGGGCACGGCAATGTCGAGGCCACGGTGGGGTGCTCGCGGCTGGCCGTTGATGAGGCGCCGCAGTCCAAAGCGGCTGGACAGACGGCCGCTGGATGGCGCCAACAGTTCGGTGTCCGTCTCTGCCAGATCGCGCCAGCGGATTTTCGCCTCGTCCTGGAGCCGCTGCTCGGATTCGATGCGGGCCAGGGTGGGGGCGTCAGGCTCCACCATGTTGGGGTCCTTGACGCTCAGGTGCTGTTCCGGGTAAGTCTTGGCAGCCACGGTGAACGTGGCAGTGGTTTCCTGGCCGTTCTCATGACGGACCCGCAGGCTTTGGTCCCCGGGCGAGGTGTCGATAGGAATGCCCACCAGGGCCTGCCAGCCCTCCGGCGAACCCAGCACGAGGGTCCGTCGTTCGCCGTAAAACACCTGGGGACGGGCTTCGTCGGCCGGGGCGACGGATACTTTGACGATGCCACCTGGCACCGGGTCGATCCTCGGCTGGGCCTGGGCCAGGGCGGTGACAAGGGCAAGCAGGGGAAGGGCGGCGAGACGAAGCATGAACATGGGCGGGAAGTCGAAAGTGAGCAGAAGTGAGCGAGAAGGTCGGCCAAAAGGATAGCCCGATTCTGGCTGGCGGCGGGTGCGCGACAATCAAATGGAGATGGGTGTGATGAGCGGAATTCCCGGAGACTCTGGCCAGACAGCGGTCATTTTATTCGGCCATGGGGCGCGTGACCCGGAATGGGCGCGGCCGATGCAGCGGGTGCAGGAGCGTATGGTAGAGCGCCGCCCGGGGCTGGCCGTGGCGCTCGCCTTCATGGAGTTCTTGAGCCCGAACCTCGATCAGGCGGCCGAAAATCTGGTGGCGGGCGGGGCCTCGGCCATCATCGTGGTGCCGGTGTTCCTCGCCCAGGGCGGCCACCTCAAGCGGGATGTTCCGGCATGGGTGGAAGGCCTGCGCCAGCGTTATCCAGCCTGCCGAATCGAGTTGGCCGGGGCGGTCGGCGAAGCCCCGGAGGTGGTCTCCGCCATGGCCGACTATGCCCTCGCTACCCTGGCTTGAGCACCAAGCGGGAGGGGCCCGGGCTTTAACTGGCCTATAAATAAGAATATACTAATAAACATGTTCAAAGTTGCGGTTGTCGCCCTTTCCCTCCTGACGTTCGGCCCCCTGGCGTGGGCCGCGGATGCGCCGGCCCTTGAGCGCCTGACCGTGGAGGCGTCCACGTTGCCCACCGCCTATCCTGCGGAGGGCGTCATTGAATCACGCAATCAGGCGACGGTCTCCGCCCAGACGGCGGGACGCGTGGTGGCGGTCCAGGTGGACGCCGGGAGCCTGGTCGCGCGGGGCGCAGTGCTGATGCGGATCGACCCCGCCCAGGCTGGTCAGGCCGTGGCGGGCGCCGAGGCCGCCGTAGCCCAGGCCCGGGCCAATGCCATCAATGCTCGGGCTCAGTACGAGCGAACCAAGAGCCTCGTGGCGCGGCAGTTCGTCAGTCAGTCAGCGCTGGATCAGGCCGAGGCGGGTATGAAGGCGGCGGACGCCCAGTTGGTGGCGGCCCAGGCCAATCGGAGCCAGGCGGCCACCACCCTGGGTTTCACCACCGTCACCGCGCCGATTGCCGGCGTGGTGGCTGCGCGCCATGCGGAGCTGGGAGAGATGGCCCAGCCAGGCACCCCGCTGGTGACCGTGTACGACCCGGCAACGCTGCGGGCGGTGGCCGAGATTCCCCAGGCCCGCCTGGGGGCGGTGACGCCGGCTCCGGGGTCACGCCTGGCGGCGCGGGTGGAGTTCCCCGCCAGTGGCCGGTGGGTCGATGGCGTCGCGGTGACCGTGCTGCCGGCCGCTGACCCCCGCACCCATACCCTGCGGGTGAGGGTTGACCTGCCCCCGCAATTGCCTGGGGTCGTGCCCGGCTTGGCGGCCCGGGTGCATCTCATGGCGGGGGGCGTGCAGCCGCGTCTCAGCGTGCCCGCCGGTGCGGTGTTGCGCCGGGGCGAGGTGACCGGGGTGTATGTGGTGGATGAGGCCGGACGGATTCAGTTGCGCCAGATCCGCGCTGGTGAGGCGGTGGGCGAGGGCCGGATCGAGGTGCTCTCGGGCCTCAAGGCCGGGGAGACGATCGCGGCGGATGCGATCCAGGCCGGACTGCTGGCGGTCGCCGCCCGCAAGGCCGAGTGACCGGCGGGCGACATGGCTGAGTTGGGTATTTCGGGCCGCATCGCTGCGGGCTTTCAGCGCAACGCAATTACGCCCCTGATCGGGCTGGTTCTCCTCCTGATGGGGATCTTCGCGACTTTGGTGACGCCGAAGGAGGAGGAGCCCCAGATCGACGTGACCATGGCCAACGTGCTGGTGCCCTTCCCTGGCGCTTCGGCGCGGGACGTGGAGGCCCTGGTGGCGCGGCCGGCGGAGCAGGTGCTCTCCCGCATGGCGGGGGTGGACCACGTCTATTCCGTTTCCAGGCCGGGCATGGCGGTCATCACCGTGCAGTTCCTGGTGGGGGTACCAAACCAGACGGCCCTGGTCCGCCTTTATGACACCGTCCATTCCAACCGGGACTGGCTCTCGCCCCAACTCGGCACCCTGGAGCCCATCGTCAAGCCCAAGGGCATCGACGATGTACCCATCGTCAGCCTCACTTTCTGGACCGCCGATCCGGCCCGATCCGCCTTCGATCTGCAGCAGGTGAGCCGGGCGGCGGAAATCGAACTGAAGCGCATTCCCGGCACCCGGGACGTGACAACCCTCGGTGGCCCGGGGCACGTGTTGCGGGTGCTCATGAAAACCGAGGCCATGACCGCCTACGGCGTGACGCCTCAGGACCTCAAGGGGGCGTTGCAACTCTCCAATGCCTCCCAGCCCGCCGGCAGCCTGGTGGCCAACAATCAGGAAGTGCTGGTCCAGACGGGCACCTACATCGAATCCGCCGAGGATGTTCGCCGCCTGGTGGTGGGTGTTCGGGATGGCAAACCGGTGTTCATGAGCGATGTCGCCGACGTGGTGGATGGGCCCGATCAGGCCAGTCAGTACGTCTGGTTTGGCTCCGGCGCGGCGGCGGCTTCCCGGGGCATCTCCGCCCGCGGGAGTTTCCCGGCGGTGACCTTGGCCATATCGAAAAAACCTGGTGCCAACGCGGCCGACGTGGCCGACACGGTGCTGGCCCGGGCCGAGGCCCTGCGCGGCGCCGTCATCCCGGAAGGGGTGGAATTCACCGTGACCCGCAACTACGGCGCCACGGCCAACGACAAGGCCAACAAGCTGATCGGCAAGCTGGTGTTCGCCACCTCGGCGGTGGTGCTCCTGGTGCTGCTGGCGCTGGGGCGACGGGAGGCGGTGATCGTCGGTCTGGCGGTGACCCTCACCTTGGCCGCGACCCTGTTCGCCTCCTGGGCCTGGGGCTTCACGCTCAATCGGGTCAGCCTCTTTGCCCTGATTTTCTCCATCGGCATCCTGGTGGACGATGCCATCGTGGTGGTGGAGAACATCCATCGCTGGCATGTGCTGGAACCGGGCACCCCTTTGTACCAGCTGATTCCCAAGGCGGTGGACGAAGTGGGAGGGCCGACGATTCTGGCGACCCTCACGGTGATCGCCGCCTTGCTCCCCATGGCCTTCGTGTCAGGCCGCATGGGCCCCTACATGAGCCCGATCCCCATCAATTCTTCGATGGGGATGGCCATTTCCCTCGCGGTGGCCTTCGTGGTCACGCCCTGGCTGGCTGGCCGCCTGATGAAATCGGCGCCGGGTCACACTGCCGGGGAGGATGCGCTGACCCGTCGCCTGGACCGTTTCTTCCGTCGGGTGATGACCCCCTTGCTTGATGCAAAGACGGGCGCCCGGGCGCGGCGCAAGCTTTGGCTGGCCATTCTGGTGCTGATCCTGGGTTCGGTGTCCCTGGCGGTGGTCAAGCTGGTGGTCCTGAAGATGTTGCCCTTCGACAACAAATCGGAATTCCAGGTGGTGCTGGACATGCCGGTGGGGACGCCGGTGGAAGAAACGAACCGGGTGCTGCAGCAGATCGGCGCCCGGCTGGCCGAAGTGCCGGAGGTGACGGATTATCAGACCTACGCCGGCACGGCGAGCCCGATCAATTTCAATGGACTTGTCCGGCAGTATTACCTGCGTGAGGCGCCGGAACTGGGGGACATCCAGGTCAACCTGACGGACAAGCATCATCGGTCGCGCCAGAGCCACGAGATTGCGGTGTCGGTGCGGGCCGAGGTGGAGGCCATCGCGCGGGAAGCGGGCGGGCATGCCAAGGTGGTGGAAGTGCCGCCCGGCCCCCCGGTGCTGGCGCCCATCGTGGCCGAGATCTATGGCCCGGATTACGACGGGCAAGTGGCGGTGGCACAGACGGTGCGGGCGCATTTCGAGGCGACGCAGGACATCGTGGGCATCGACGACACGGTGGACGAGGCGGCGCCCAAGATCGTCCTGCGGGTCAATCAGACCAAGGCCGCCCAACTGGGGGTAGCCCAGGCCGACGTGGTCGAGGTGGTGCGACTGGGGCTGGCCGGGGAGAACGTGACGCCCGTCCATGGGGGCGACAACAAGTATGAGATTCCGGTACGCATCCAGTTGCCCACCGAGCAGCAGGCCACCGTCGATCAGGTGCTGAAGCTGCGGGTCAAGGCTGGCGATGGCACCTTGATTCCCGTCTCCGAGGTGGTGGAGGTGCGTCCGGCGAGCCGGGAGCAGGTGCTCTACCACAAGGATCTTCTGCCGGTGGTCTTTGTCACCGGGGACATGGGCGGAAAGCTGGATTCGCCCCTCTATGGCATGTTCGACATCCGGGCCGCGATCCGGGAATTGCCCCTGGTCGGGCCCCGCCTGGCTGGCACCCTCGGCGAGCATTTCATTCGGGCGCCAGCCGACCCCTATGCGGGCTACAGCGTGAAGTGGGACGGCGAATGGCAGATCACTTACGAAACCTTCCGGGATATGGGGATCGCTTACGCCGTGGGCCTCATTTTGATCTACCTCCTGGTGGTGGCCCATTTCAAGAGCTACCTGGTACCGCTGATCATCATGGCTCCGATTCCGCTGACCCTGATTGGGGTGATGCCGGGACACGCCCTCCTCGGCGCCCAATTCACCGCCACCTCCATGATCGGGATGATCGCCCTGGCGGGGATCATCGTCCGCAACTCGATCCTTCTCGTCGATTTCATCCGTCATCAGATGGGCGAGGGGGTGCCGTTTGCCGAAGCGGTCATTCGTTCAGCCGCTGTGCGGGCCAAGCCCATCGGCCTCACGGCGCTGGCGGCGATGATCGGCGCGTTTTTCATTCTGGACGACCCGATCTTCAACGGGCTCGCGATCAGCCTGATCTTCGGGATTCTGGTGTCGACGCTGCTGACCTTGATCGTGATCCCGGTCCTCTACCATGCGGCCCTGGCCGGTCGGCCGCAGTCCTCTGACTCGGAAGGAGTACGCCCATGACCCTCACCGTGAATCAATTCGTCCGCATCTTCGCCGGAGCCTTCGTCCTCATTTCCCTTGCCCTCGGGGTCGAGGCTTCCCCTCTGTTTGTGAGCAAGAACTTCCTGTGGTTCACCGCGTTTGTCGGGGCGAATCTGTTTCAAAGCGGCTTCACCCGATTCTGTCCGCTCGAAATGGTCCTGCGCAAACTGGGGGTCCCGGACGTCGTCTGCCGCCCCTGACGGTTCCTCAAGGGGCCGGGTTCGGCGCCGTTATGGCGCTTCATGCCCAATGCGAATCCCGAACCCGATGGCGCGGGGCGGTCCCCCCAGAGTCGGACCGTCCAGGCTCCGGCCCACGCCAAGTTGGCGGGATGGCTGGTGGCGATTGCCTTGATGGCATTTTCCGGAGTTGGGGCAGCACTCCTCTATCGGGCCGAAGCCGCAAGGCCCTCCGCACACGATGATCTTGCGAACCGGCTGGCCGATGCGCTGGCCCACGCATTTCAAGCCTATACCTTTGCCCTTCGCGAAACCGCCGCCTATGCCGAGGTGCAGCCAAGGCTGAATCAGACGGAATGGGAGCTTCTGGCGCGACGTCTCAGGCTGGACCGGATGCCGGGTTTCGTCGCTACCGGAATCGTGGAAAACGGGTCAAGTTATGACACGCCTTTGATGTCAAATGGCTTTATTGCCCCGGATGGGGCTGGAATGGGTTCGGCCGAGTTCAGTCCATCGACCATCGTTGTGCGCTTCCCGGCGGACGGCGATCATCTTGCCCGGGGCAGTGTGCGCAACCTTGATGCCGGGGATGCGGCGGCCATCCGTCGCGCCCAGGCGTCGGATCAGGTGGCGCTCGGCATCGAGTCTATGGCGGCGGGCGGAGCCCGGCTTGGTTTGTTCCATTCCGTCGATGGCCGGGGAGACCGGGGCGCCCGGCGGAGTACTTTTGTCGAAGTGAACCTCGGAGAACTCATGGCCCACGTCACCCGAGGATTGGGGCCAGATCTTCAATTCCGCCTGGTCGAGCATGCCGGCGGGGCGGTGGTTCATGATGGGGGGCTGGCCCCTACGGCAGCGAGCCGCAATGTATTGCTGGCAGTCGCGGATCAGCAGTGGCAGGTGGAGGTCGCGGAGCACTCCGCGCGCCCCGTCTGGGCGGTGCCCGGGGGATTTGCAGCCGCTGGCAGTCTGTTGGGGTGCTTGCTGGGTGTGGTTGTCGGGCGAGGACGGGCTTCCAGGGCCATCGCCGGGGCGGCCCCTGTTTCCGGTCAGGCCGGGTCGAATCGCGGGGCGACAGGCCTCGGAGATGGGCACTTTGCGGCGTATCACGTGATGGATGAACTGCCGGTGCCCGTGTGTCTGGTCGACGGGGAAGCCCGATGTCTTGCCGTGAATCGCGCCTACTGCGAACTGATTGGGCGGTCATCTTCCGAATTGGTAGGGCAAGCCTTTCAAGGCCTGGGGGACACCCCAGGCCCTGGTGGTTCGGGCGTGTTAGAAGGGCCTTCGGAGTGGAGCATTGCCGTCCCGGGCCAGGGGGGGGGTGGCGCCACCCGCGCTTTCACCGTTACCCGGATTCCGCACCAGCAGGATGGCGTCGAGGCCGGCGCGCTGCTCGTTTATGTCGAAACCACCCGCGTCCAGGCCGACGTGCAAAGGTTGAAGGAGAGCATTGGGCGGTGGCAGTTCGCGCTGGAAGTCGCTGGCGAGGGGGTTTGGGAATGGGACGTTGGCGGCCACCGAGTGTATCGATCGGAGGAGTGCTTTCTCATCCTCGGCTATCCACGCCGGGCACAGTGGGAGGACTTCGAGGCGTGGTTTGCCCTCATTCATCCTGATGATCGGGATCGAACCCGGGGTCTCCTGGATGCCCTCGCGACCGGGCGGTCACAGTTGTATGCCAACGAGTATCGCTTGAGGGACCACGGCGGCAGTTGGCGTTGGGTGTCCTCCCGTGGGCGCACCATGCAGGCTGACGATCTGGGTCGCGCGCGGCGGGTGCTGGGTGTCATGACCGACATTTCCGATCGCAAGCGGGCGGAATGGGCGGTGCGGGAGATCGAAGGGCGCTTCCGCCGAATCGCTGACAATGCGCCGGTGCTGATCTGGATGTCCTCCCCGGCCGGGCATTTCTCCTACGTGAATAAGTCCTGGGAAGAATTCACCGGAGAGTCCTGCTCCTCCGCCATGGGCGACGGCGCCTATGGGGCGGTTCATCCGGACGACCGGGATCGGGTGACTTTTCTGCCGCCTTCCCTGGCCGAGAGGAAGGCCTTCCGAACGGAATTTCGTCTGCGTCGGGCCGATGGGGTATATCGCTGGATCCTGTCCCACGGGGTACCCCGCTTTGACGGTTTAGGCGCTTTGGTGGGGTATATTGGGACCTGCACCGACATCACGGATCAAAAGCAGGCCGAGGCCGACCTTCGCACCCATCGTGATCGATTGAGTGCCCTGGTGGCCGAGCAAACCCAGGATCTCCTGAGGGCCAAGGAGGCAGCCGAAACGGCCAACGAAGCCAAGTCCCGGTTCCTGGCCAACATTTCCCATGAATTGCGCACGCCACTCCATGCCATCCTGAGTAATGCCAAGCTGGGCATTCGCAAGGGCAGCCAAATGAATGGCGAGCGGGCCAAAGAGTACTTCGACCGGATTCAGACCAGCGGAGATCGGTTGCTGAAGCTCCTGAATGACCTGCTCGATCTGTCCAAGCTCGAAGCGGGAAGAATGGTGCTCGATTGCCGGCCGATCGACCTCGGCGGGCTCGTCAGGGAGGCGGCGGGGGAATTCGAGGCGCTCTACGTTTCCCGGCAGCTGACTCTTGAAGTCCATGAGGATCCCGACGCGCCCTTCGCGCTGGTGGACCCCGCTCGGGCTGGGCAGGTCGTGCGCAACCTGCTTTCCAATGCAGCCAAATTCTCACCCAGTGGCGGTGTGGTGCGCGTCGAAGTGAATGCGCTCGCCAGCCAACAAGTCAAAGGCAAGGAGGAGCGGCCGGCCGTGCTTCTTGCCGTGGCGGACCAAGGGCCGGGAATTCCCGACACTGAACTCGATTCGATCTTCGAATCGTTTGTGCAAAGTAGCCGCACCCGTTCGGGGGCGGGGGGAACTGGCCTGGGTCTTTCGATCTGCCGCGAGATCGTGGCGGCCCATGGCGGCCGGATCTGGGCTGCAAATCAGGAGGGCGGCGGCGCCCGTTTCCAAGTATCGTGGCCGCTGTAAGCGAAGTCCGCGGGGTGAAATCCCCAATTCCTAGCAGAGTCCCGCACCAGGACACACAACCCAAGGAGGTCCAGGCATGACTGGCGCCCGCATTCTCGTCGTGGATGACGAGCCGATGAATCTGGAGATCATTGCCGAGTACCTGGATGATTCCGGGTACCAATTGACGTCCGCGGCCAGCGGTGAAGAAGCGTGGGCGGTCCTGGATCGGTCCGATCCCCCCTTCGATCTCCTGGTGCTCGACCGCATGATGCCGGGGATGGATGGCCTGGAATTGCTTGGGCTGATGCGGGCCGATTCGAGGTTCCAGACCATCCCGGTCATCCTGCAGACCGCCGCGGCGTCGCCCGATCAGATTCGCGAAGGCTTGGCGGCCGGGGCGGCCTATTACCTGACCAAGCCCTTCGAGCCGGAAAGCCTGCTCACCATTGTCCGGTCGGTGGAGGCGGACCTGCGCGAACGGCGGGAATTGCACCAGCGCCTCGAGCGTCACAGCGAGGCCCTCGCCATGGTTCAGCGGGCGGAGTTCGAGGTCCGTACGCTGGATGAAGCCCAGGGCCTGGCGGCTTTGCTCGCCGGCTTGTGCGCAGAGCCTGAAATGGCAGTGATGGGTTTGTCCGAGCTTCTGGTCAATGGCATCGAGCACGGCAACCTCGGTATTTCCTTCGAGGAAAAGGGGCGCCTGCGGGAGTCGGATACGTGGCTCGAAGAGATCGAGCGGCGCCTGGCCGATCCCGCCCATTGCCACAAACGCGTATTCCTAAGTCTGTTGCAAAGCCCCGAGGATTGGATCATGGTGATTGAGGACCAAGGCAAGGGGTTCAACTGGCAGGAATATCTGGAACTTAGCCCGGAGCGGGCCTTCGCGCCGAATGGTCGCGGGATCGCCCTGGCGCGGCAGCTGGCCTTTACCGAAATCACCTACGAAGGGCGCGGAAATCGCGTGAAGGTTCGCCTTCCCCGCAAGCAGGTGACCCACTCGCCGTGACGCTCGGCGTCGCCCATACCCGGGATGTTCAGGCTCCGGTGGGAAGTCGAGCGCTAGATGAAGCCAGGATGGGCAACATCGGTAACGCGGCCAGTTGACGCATTGCCGGGACAGGGAAGAGTTTTCGCCAGTTTATGAAAAAAGTAATAGCCGGTACGATAGCCAATTCACTTCGCAGCACCGTTGGAGCAAGCCTGGAGCGGCTTGGATGAATGCAATGGAATCGCCCGCCCAATTGATGGAGCACAACCGAATTCGCGTAATGGTCGTGGACGACACGGCCGTCAATCGCAACCTAATGGAAGGATTTCTCCGCCGCCTGGGCTTCCAATCCTTCAGCGCGCGAGATGGTCAGGAAGCTGTCCAACTTTTCCAGCAAGAACGGCCGGACATGATCCTGATGGATCTGATGATGCCGGTGATGGACGGATTTGAGGCCACGCGGCGCATTCGTCAGGCCCAGGGAGACCGCTGGGTCCCGATTGTCATCCTGTCGGCACTCACCTCGGAAAAGGACATGGTGGCGGGTCTGGAGGCGCAGGCCGACGACTACATGGCCAAGCCGATTTCCTTTCCGGTTTTCGCGGCAAAGATGCGCGCCATGCTTCGCCTCCTCCAGGCGCAGCGGAATCTCGAGGACGCCCTGGGACGGATGGAGACGATCACCAACGCGGTGATCGACGGCATCATCAGCATTGACGAAAACGGCTCCATTCAATCGTCCAACCCTGCGGCGGCGGAGATCTTTGGCTACTCCCAGGGGGAAATCCACGGTCGCAACGTCAACTTTCTGATGCCGGAACCTTACCACTCGGCCCACGACGGGTACTTGGCCCACTTTCGGGCGACGGGCGAGCGAAACGTTATTGGCTCCTTGCGCGAGGTGTCGGGGCGTCGGCGAAATGGCGAAGTCTTTCCCCTTGAGTTGGGGGTCAGCGTGGTGGACCTGCCAGACCGGAGAATCTTCATCGGGGTTGTCCGCGACATTACCGAGCGGCTGCGTGTGCGCCAGGAACTCGCTGACAATGCGGCACGCCTTCAGGCTTACCACGATGAGCAGGAGCGGGAGCAGGAACTGGCCCAGTCCATCATGGTTCGCCAGCTCCGGCTCGAGTGGCTGGAGGATCCTCGCATCGACTACGCCGTGATCCCGGCATCGCGCCACTTTTCCGGGGATTTGGTGGTCGCGGCTCACCACAACGGCACCCTTTACGCCATGCTCGCCGATGCCACCGGCCACGGACTTGCGGCGGCCCTGAGCGCCCAACCGGCTCTCAGCACCTTTTATCGCGTCGCGCGGGAGGGAGTCAGCCTGGCTGCTCTGGTGGCCGAGATCAATGATGCGCTGACGACGACATTGCCGGTGGGCCGCTTCGTCGGCGCGTCGATTCTGCGGATTGATCAGGCCAGTCGGTCCGGGGAAATTTGGGTGGGTGGCGTCCCCGAGGCCCTCCTTCTGGATGGACAGGGCAGGGTGGTCGGGGAGTTCCCATCTGCGAATTTGCCGCTGGGGATTGTGTCCAGCGGCGAGATTGACCTGGTGACAGAAAGCTTTGCCCTGGGAACTGGTCTGCAGGCTGTGATGTACTCGGATGGTGTCCTCGACGCCATCAGCCAGACGGGTGTCGATTTTGGCCCCGAGCGCCTGCGGGATGCCCTCCGGAGCCGGCCGGGGAGGGCACGACTGGGTGCGGTTCGGGATGCCTTGGCGTCCCACCTTGGCGGCGCTAACGCTCACGACGACATGTCCCTGCTCTTTGTCGATTGCGCCTGATCGGGGTTGTTGGCTTGGCCCGGCAACGCGCCTCAATGGCATGATGCCTGCTTGCCCTCGGGGTTGATCTGAAACCCTCGACTCCCATGCTCAAAGTTCTGGTCATTGACGAATCCCGCGAGCGGGCCGCCGATATCAGCGTGGGCCTGCTCAAAGCGGGGTATCAGGTGGCGGCGGTGCTTCCCAACGCCCTGGACCTGATGCGCCACGTCGAGACAATTCGCCCGGATGTCATCCTCATCGACTCTGATTCTCCGAGCCGAGACACCCTGGAGCATCTGTCTGTCCTCAGCCGCGACAACCCCAGGCCGGTTCTCCTATTTTCGCGGGAAAAGGATAGCGGAACGATTCGTCGCGCCCTCCAGGCGGGGGTGGCGGCCTATGTGGTTGAAAGCGTGGATTCCGCCCGGCTCGATTCCATCGTTGAAGTGGCGCTGGCGCAGTTCGAGGAGGTCCAGACTCTGCGCCGCGAGCGTGACGATGCGTCGCGCAAGCTCGCAGAGCGCGTCACCATCGAGCGCGCCAAGGGCATCCTCATGAAGACCAAGGGCCTGGATGAGTCCGAGGCCTACCATGCCCTGAGGCGGATTGCGATGGAACGCAATCGGAAAATTGTCGAAATGGCCCAGGCTGTGATCGACAGCGCGAGTCTTTTGCTGTGACGCGGTGCGCCTCCAGGCAGGGATTTTGCGCACTGTGATGGTGCAGAGAAGGGCGCTATTTGGTGGCGAGCGGCCTGTCCCGAGGCGGGAATGCGGATCTGGTGGCCCCGAACCAGACGGTTTGGTCCCATAAGAATGGATGGCATGAAGATCGCTTAACACATGGCGTGGTCGCGTCAGTGACGGTGCGGCGACATGAGCGATTTGGACAATGGCGTCCATTCCGGCAGCTGCTGGCGGAATGTGACGCCTTCTTTTTTTGCCTGGCCGCTCGGGTGGGCAAGGGAGCGCGCAAGTGGGCGTGAAAATTTTTGAAAAGCCGAAAGTCACAGCCCCGCAAAACAGGCTGTTGGTGGATCCCGAGACCGAACCGGAAGCCCCAGAGAAGACCCGCCTTCGGCTCGGTATCATCCCTCTGACGGATTGCGCGGTAATCGCGGTGGCGAAGGAGAAGGGCTACTTCAAGGGAGAAGGGCTGGAGGTCGAGATTTCCCGGGAAGGGTCCTGGGCCAGCATTCGTGATCGGGTGGCGCTTGGGGATCTGGATGGAGCGCAGATGCTGGCAGGCATGCCGCTGGCCTCAGCCCTTGGCGTCAGTGGCTGCTTCAAGCCCGCCGTAACGGCCTTTTCGATGGATTTGAATGGGAATGGCATTACCGTTTCCAGCGACCTCTACGAGCGGATGGAGGCGGCCGATCCGGAGGCCATGGCGTGCCGGCCGATATCCGCCAGAGCGCTGCGGCAAGTGATTCTCGAGGACCGGCGCGCTGGTCGGCCCCGCATGACGTTCGCTATGGTTTTTCCGGTGTCGTCCCACAATTTTTCCCTGCGCTACTGGATGGCCTCAGCGGGAATTGACCCGGATCGGGATGTCGAACTGATCGTGGTCCCTCCGCCCCAGATGGTGGCGGCTCTGCAGGCGCGCAGGATCGTGGGCTATTGCGTGGGCGAACCGTGGAATCAGCATGCGGTGGAGATCGGGATCGGCCGCTCATTGATTACCGGCTATGAAGTCTGGAACAACAGCCCGGAGAAGGTGTTTGGCGTCAATCGGGACTGGGCCGAACGCCACCCCAATACCCACCGTGCCGTCGTACGGGCCCTGCTCGAAGCCGCTCGCTGGATGGATGCGCCGGAAAACCGGGAAGAGGTGGTGGATATCATTGCTCGCCGCCAGTACGTCGATGCGCCGCCAGATGTGGTGGCCAATTCCATGACTGGCACCTGGCGCTACAGCAAGGACGAACCGCCGGTCAGCATGCCGGACTTCAATGTCTTCCACCGGTACGCGGCGAATTTCCCCTGGCGCTCCCATGCGATCTGGTTCCTCACGCAGATGGTCCGTTGGGGACAGGTGGAGCAGCCCATCGATTTCAGGAAGATCGCCGAATCCGTTTACCGGACCGACGTCTATCGAGCCGCGGCCCTGGATCTCGGGATTGCCACCCCGCCCACCGACTATAAGACCGAGGGGAGCCATGAATCCGGGTGGACCTTGAATTGGGGCGGCGGCGCCATGGAAATGGGCGCGGATCGGTTCTTTGACGGGGTGCCCTTTGATCCGGCGATGCCGGTGGAGTATCTCCTTGGATTGCCGCTTGGCGCCCTCAAGGTCGATGTCAACGCCTTGCGCCGGGCCAATGCTTGATGTGGCAGAAAGGCTGTTGCGGTGCGCACCATGTTTGCGCACTGCGCACCATGGAAAGCATTTGGGTGCTAGCGGTCGTTTGGCTCTAGGTCTGGGCGGGCGAATTTACTTTAATAAAAACAGTGAAATAGAGAGAATCCTAGGGTTTGGCATGTTACCTGCTTTAGGGTTGGCGTACGTTTCAACATCCGAGCCCAATGGCGGGCCAAAGGAAATCCAGGGCGGCACCTGGGGTTGGAATGGCGATGAATTGACGTAACCCTGGGCAGGGTTGCAGCGGACAAAGCAGTCCACGAACGGCAGCCTTGCGCTGGCCGGTCGTGGATTTTTTTTGCCCTGACTCCGCCCTCACCATTCAAATTCGAGGAGTGATACGGATGCAACGGAAAGCGAATCAATCGGTCTGGACCGCCCGCGCCAAGGTTTTGGCAAAGAGCTTGATGGTCGGGACGGCCATGGTGATCAGCCTGAGTGGCGGTGTTGCCATGGCAAAGGACAAGATTGAGAAGCCGGATCTCAAGTTCGGCTTCATCAAGCTCACCGACATGGCCCCCCTGGCCATTGCCTATGAGAAGGGCTATTTCGAGGAGGAAGGCCTTTTCGTCACCCTGGAAGCCCAGGCGAACTGGAAGGTGCTGCTGGATCGGGTCATTTCCGGCGAGCTGGACGGCGCCCACATGCTGGCGGGTCAGCCCCTTGGGGCCACCATTGGCTACGGTACCAAGGCCGACGTCATCACCGCCTTCTCCATGGACCTCAACGGCAACGGCATCACCGTTTCCAACGAAGTCATGGAAAAGCTCAAGGCCAAGCTGCCCAAAGGCCCCGATGGCAAGCCGGTGCACCCCATCAAGGCCGAATACCTGAAGGCCGTCGTGGATGACTACAAGAAGGAGGGCAAGCCCTTCAAGATGGGCATGGTCTTCCCCGTGTCCACCCACAACTACGAGTTGCGCTACTGGCTGGCCTCCGGCGGCCTGAACCCCGGTCTGTATGCTCCGGCCAAGGGTGACACTGCCGGCACCATCAACGCCGACGTGCTGCTTTCCGTGACCCCCCCGCCCCAGATGCCCGCCACCATGGAAGCCGGCACCATCAATGGCTACTGCGTGGGCGAGCCCTGGAACCAGCAGGCCGTGATCAAGGGCATCGGCGCCCCGGTGATCACCGATTACGAGATCTGGAAGAACAACCCGGAGAAGGTCTTCGGAGTCACCAAGGATTGGAACACCAAATATCCTGCGACCCACAAGGCCGTGGTCAAGGCCCTGATTCGCGCCGCCTACTGGCTGGATGCGGACAACAACAAGAACCGCAAGGAAGCGTCGAAGATCATTTCCAAGTCCAACTACGTGGGCGCGGACGTGAATGTGATCGACAACAGCATGACCGGCACCTTCGAGTATGAAAAAGGTGACGTCCGCAGCGTCCCTGATTTCAACGTGTTCTTCCGTTACAACGCCACCTATCCGTACTACTCCGATGCCATCTGGTACCTGACCCAGATGCGCCGCTGGGGCCAGATCGCCGAGTACCAGCCGGACAGCTGGTACATGGACATCGCCAAGAAGGTGTACCGGTCGGACATCTACGCGGCTGCCGCCAAGGAGCTGATTGCCGAGGGCAAGATGAAGGCCTCCGACTTCCCCGATTTCGCCAAGGAAACCGGCTTCAAGCCGGCCACTTCGGACTTCATCGACGGCGTGAAATACGACGGCACCAAGCCCAATGCCTACATCGACAGCCTGAAGATCGGCCTCAAGGGCAAGGAAACGGTGAAGTAAGGGTCTCCCGGCTTGCTCGGGTGCCGCGCCGATGTTCGGTGGGCACCCGAGTAGCGGGGCAAGACCGATAACGATTCAATGACTGCATAGGATGACCGCCATGCTCAACGCCACGGCAAATTTTCTGACCAAGACGGGCTTTACCTGGTTCGTCCCCTTCGTGCGGCTTGCCGCTGGCGAGGACCCCAAGGAGCAGCTCAAGGACATCCTGCTGCAAATTGGTGTGCCGGTGCTGGCGTTCGCCATCTTCCTCGGGCTGTGGAGCGTGCTCGCCTCCGGCGTGCAGACCAGCCTCGGGGCGATCCCTGGGCCGGTGCAGGTCTGGGAGGAAGGCATGGGGCTGATCGACGAGCACCACGCCGAGCGGGAAAAACAGGCCGCGTTCTATGAGCGCCAGGAAAAGCGCAACGCCGAGCTGCTGGCTGAAGATCCCAAGGCGGAGGTGAGTATCCGCCCCTGGACGGGCAAGCCCACCTACCTCGATCAGATTGTCACCAGCCTCTACACGGTGTTCACCGGCTTTGCTATTGGCACCCTGGTGGCGATTCCCCTGGGCATCCTGTGCGGGTTGTCCCGGACTTTCCAGATCGCCCTGAACCCGATGATCCAGATCTTCCGTCCGGTGTCGCCCCTGGCCTGGTTGCCCATCGTGACTCTGGTGGTAAGTGCGGTGTATGTCAGCACCGACCCGATGTTCGAAAAATCCTTCCTGGTTTCGGCCATCACCGTGACCCTGTGTTCGCTCTGGCCGACGCTCATCAACACTGCCGTGGGCGTGGCGTCCATCGATAAGGACCTGATCAACGTCTCCAAGGTCCTGCGCCTGTCTGCCTGGACCAAGGTCACCAAGATCGTTCTGCCCTCTTCCTTGAAGCTGATCTTCACGGGCCTGCGCTTGTCCCTCGGGGTGGGCTGGATGGTGCTGATCGCCGCGGAGATGCTGGCCCAGAACCCGGGTCTGGGTAAGTTCGTGTGGGACGAGTTCCAGAACGGCAGCTCGAACTCCCTCGGCCGGATCATGGTGGCGGTCTTCACCATCGGATTCGTCGGCTTCCTGCTGGACCGCATCATGAACACCCTGCAGCAGTTGGCCAGCTTCGGCCAGGGCACGCAATAAGCGGGCGTCGCCAAATCCCGCCGCGCACTCCGGCTACCCGCCGGGAAACGCGCGGCGGGCCGAGATCCAGATCAGAAAGGAATCATCATGGCCAATGCTCAACTCAAAGTGGTCGACGCCCACCCCGGTGCGTCCGAGCCCCCCGCGCCGCTGATATCGGTGGACACGCCCTTCCTCCAGTTGCGCAATCTGTCCAAGCATTACGGCACCGGGAAGCAGGTCACCTCGGTGCTCAAGGACATCAACCTCAACATCCGCGAGGGAGAGTTCGTCGCGATCGTCGGTTTTTCCGGCAGCGGCAAAACGACCCTGATCTCCCTCATCGCCGGCCTGATCGAAGCCGACGGCGGCGAGGTGTTGCTGCGCGGCCAGCCGGTCGCGGGCCCCGGGCCCGACCGTGGCGTGGTGTTCCAGAACTACTCGCTGATGCCCTGGATGACGGTCCGGCAGAACGTCGCCCTGTCGGTGGATCAGGTGTTCAAGAACGCGCCGTCCAGCGAGCGTGCCGCCCGCATCGAGAAGTACGTCGAGATGGTGGGGCTCACCCACGCCATCGAACGGCGTCCGGCGGAACTGTCCGGCGGGATGCGGCAGCGGGTAAACGTCGCTCGGGCCTTGGCCGCCTCGCCGGAGATCCTCCTGCTGGATGAGCCCTTGTCGGCCCTCGACGCCTTGACCCGGGGCAACCTCCAGGACGAAATCATCGAGATCTGGAGCAAGGAAAAGAAGACTGTCGTCCTCATCACCAACGACGTGGACGAAGGCATCATCATGGCCGACCGCATCATCCCCCTGAATCCGGGGCCGGGTGCCACCTTCGGGCCCGAGTTCGTGGTGGATCTGCCACGGCCGCGGGACCGCACTGAGATGAACCACTCGCCGGAATTCAAGCGCATCCGCAAGGCGGTCACGGAGTACCTGATGCAGGTGAGCTCCGAGCAGTCGGCGGAGCTGACCGACAAGGTGGTCGCCCTGCCCGGGGTGCTGCCCAATACCAGCGCCGAATACCAGGCAAAACAGGCGGCTCCCGCCAAGACGCCGCCCCACCTCGACCGCTATGTCGAGTTTTCCAAGGTCTGCAAGGTCTATCCGACCAAGAAGGGCCCCCTCACGGTGGTGGAAGATTTCGACCTGCGGATCCGCAAGGGGGAATTCATTTCGGTGATCGGCCACTCCGGGTGTGGTAAATCGACGGTCCTGTCGATGATGGCCGGCCTCTCCGACGTGAGCACCGGTGGCATCATTCTGGACGGGCGGGAGGTCGCCAACGCGGGGCCCGACCGAGGCATCGTGTTCCAGGCACCCAGTCTCGTGCCCTGGCTCACGGCTTATGAGAACGTCTGCCTGGGGGTCGAGCAAGTCTATCCCCATGCCTCGCGGGAGGAGCGCCACAACATCGTGGTGCATTACCTCAACCGGGTCGGCTTGGCGGATGCCCTCCACAAGAAGGCCTACGAACTCTCCAACGGCATGAAGCAGCGGGTCGGCATTGCGCGGGCCTTTGCCCTGTCACCCAAGATGCTGCTGCTGGACGAGCCCTTCGGCATGCTCGATTCCCTGACCCGCTGGGATCTTCAAGAGGTCCTGATGGAGGTGTGGAGCCGAGCCCAGCTCACGGCGATGATGGTGACCCACGATGTGGACGAAGCGATCCTGCTCGCCGACCGGGTGGTCATGATGACCAACGGCCCCCGGGCCCGGGTGGGCAAGGTGCTGACCATCGATTTGCCCCGTCCGCGCTCCCGCAAGATGCTCCTGGAACATCCGGACTACTATGACCTTCGGGAGGAGTTGCTGAGCTTCCTGGAGGAATGTGGTCACCATTGAGGCCCAGGCGTCTTCGGTCCGTCGGCGGGGGGCAAGGCCATGGGGCTTGCCCCCCGTTGTTCAAGTGCGGGCAATGGACGCCGTTAGCGGCAGTTGGTTGATATCCCGGTCCGCCTTGCCATGAATTTTAGTGACCCTCTTGATCGCCGCCTCGATCGTCGTATTCCCCTGGGTTGTGCCGCCACGCTGCGGTCTCCCCAGGGCGAACGCTGGGAGGCCCAATGTCTGGACCTGTCGGTGGGGGGCATGACCTTGGTGACGGCCTACGTTCCCGGCGAAGGGGAGGTCGTGGAGGTCGAAGTCCAGCCCCCGGCGGAACGTCCGACCGCGCCGCCGCTACGGGTGACGGCGCGGGTCAAGCGCTGCCATGACCGGGGTGGCGGCCACTATGAACTCGGTCTGGAAACCGTACGCGTGATCGCCTGAACGCAGATCAACTGACCACGAGCAGGTAGAGCAGCAAGACGTTCAGGGTCAGGGATCCGGCGGCCAGGAGTTTCAGCCCAAGTTGAGGATTCCGCTGCAATAGGGGCGTGCGGCGGGGCACTGCGAGGGGCCGGTGGGCGCCCCGTTCCAGGGCCAACAGAAACTCTTCAGCCGTTTCGAATCGGTCCTTGGCTTCCCGCGCCACCGACTTGAGCAGGATTGCTTCCAGCCATTGGGGGATGTCGGGCCGATAGCGGGTGGGCGTCACCGGGTCGCCAAATTTCGGTTTCTGGAACGGCTCGATCTCCCCGTAGGGGTACTTGCGGGTGAGCAGTTCATACAGGCTGACGCCGACTGCGTAGAGATCGGTGGACACGTCGGCGGGGGAACCGGCGAAAAGTTCCGGCGCCATGTAGCTCGGCGTGCCCGGATTATTGATCTCGCTGAATCCTCCCGCCTCCTTTTGGCCGTCCGAGGCCGCGACCCCCAGATCCAGAATCCGCAGGCGAGCGTCGCTTCCGAGGTGCAGATTGTCAGGCTTGATGTCGCGATGGATGATCGACAAGCGGTGGAGGATCGCCAGCCCCTTGAGGATCTCCACCCCGAGGTTCGCTACCTCCGTGGCGGCAAATCGGTGGCCGGCCGTGAGGCGTGCCTTGAGGCTGGCGCCCTCGTGCCAGGTCATCAGGTAATACAGATGGGAGCGTCCCGGGTGGGGAATCACCTGGGGCAGGCGCCAATCCACCACCCGGCCGGCGAGCCACTCCTCGTGGGCGAGGGCGGCGGTGGATTGGGCGTCGTTGGCTTCCGGTCGTAGCGTCTTGAGGATCCGGATCTCGCCGTCGGCATCCTGGACCCGGTAGAGCAGCGTCATCCGGGATTCGTGGAGGATGTCCAGGACCCGCAGGCCGTCGATCTCCTGACCGGGCCTCAACACGGGGGGAAGAGGCAAGGCCTGCAGGCGGGCGATGGTGTCGAGGAGGCGATCCTTGGGCAAGCGATCCACCGCCAGGACGATGGCCGTACAGTTGTCCTGGCTCCCGCTGTCTTCGGCATCCATGGCCAGGCGCGAGGCGGCCTCCTGAGGGTCGGCAGTGGCCTGGAGGATCGCCTGGATCCGCGCTTCTCCAAGTTGGTTCCAGACCCCGTCGGTCACCAGGGCGTAGCGGTCGCCTTCTTCCAGGTCGCCATCGGAAAAGTCGATCTGCACCCGCTGGTCGAGCCCGATGGCCCGTGAGAGCACGTTGTTGAGTTCCGGGTGCTCCCAGACGTGGTCGGTGGTGAGGCGCTCGAGCTGCCTGTCGCGAAGGCGATAGATGCGGGAGTCGCCCACGTGGGCGACGGTGTAGCGGCGGCCGCGCAGGACCATCACCGACAGGGTGGTTGCCATCCCGGCCGTCTCCCGGGTTTTTGCGCTCTGGGAGACCAGCCAGCGGTTGAGGGCCGAAATCACCGTTTCCAGCGACTTGGGCACGCTCCAGGTCTGGGGGGTGGCATAGTAGTCCGACAGCAGGCCTCGGACGGTGTATTCCGCGGCCTCGCGGCCATTCACGTGTCCGCCGACCCCATCCGCCACCGCGACGATCACCCCCTTGCCATCGAGTTCCGCGCCATCCGGCGTGACCGCCCCGCAAAAATCCTCGTTACGCGGACGGGGGCCGGTAAGAGAGGCGTGGCCGACGGTGGTCTTCAGCATCGTATTGACTCCGGCAAGGAGGCCGAGATTGCGGTGTTAAGGTTGTACACCAAAGTCGGAGCCCCCTGGGCAGGGCACAGGGGGCTCGAGGGTCACGGGGCACCTGGGGCGGGCCCCAGGGGCGCCGCGTCAGATCTTGGCGGCGGTGAGGTGCGGAGCGCCCCAGGTGGTCCGCCAGCGCTGCTTCACGCCGGTCAGCCCGAGGAGGGCCAGGATGGCGAGGCCGGCGAAGATCAGGAAGCCGATCTGGTAGGAACCGGTGAACTGCTTGGAGTAGCCCAGGCTCGCTGCCAGGTAGAAGCCACCCACGCCGCCGGCCATGCCGACGAGGCCGGTCATCACGCCGATCTCCTTCTTGAAGCGCTGGGGCACCAGCTGAAACACCGCGCCGTTGCCCATGCCGAGGGCCAGCATGGCGCAGACGAAGGCGGCAAGGGCCATCCAGGAAGTGGGCAGGCCGACACTGACGATGGCGAGGAAGATGGCCGCGACGACGTACATCACGGTCAGCGACTTCACGCCACCCACCCGGTCGGCGACGTTGCCACCGATGGGGCGCACCAGGGAGCCGGCGAAGACGCAGGCGGCGGTGTACAGCCCGGCCACCTTCGGATCCAGGCCGTACTGGGTGTTGAAGTAGATCACCAGCGAGGAGGCGAGGCCGACGAAACCGCCGAAGGTCACCGAGTAGAAGAACATGAACCACCAGGCATCCTGGTCCTTCAGGACCGCAAGGTACTCGGCCAGGGTCTTGGGCGGGGGGGCATTTGGCGCGTCCTTGGCGAGGAAGATGAAGACGATGAAGACGATCACCAAGGGAATCAGCGCGATGCCGAAGACGTTGTTCCAGCCGAAGGCGGCGGCGAGACCGGGAGCGAAGAGGGCGGCCAGGGCCGTACCGGAGTTGCCGGCGCCAGCGATACCCATGGCGGTGCCCTGGTGCTCAGGGGGATACCAGCGGGAGGCGAGGGGCAGGGCGGCGGCAAAGGACGCCCCGGCGACGCCAAGGAAGAGACCGAGGATCAGGGTCTCCTGGTAGGAGTGGATGCCCATCAACCAGGCATAAGTCAGGGCACCGATCACGATGATCTGGCCAATGATGGCCGCCTTTTTCGGCGACAGGCGATCTACCAGGATGCCCATGATGATGCGCAGTAGGGCCCCGGACAAGACCGGAGTGGCGACCATCAGGCCCTTTTGGGCGGCGTCCAGCCCGAGGTCCTTGGCGATGCCGACCCCCAGGGGTCCAAGCATCACCCACACCATGAAGGCGAGGTCGAAATATAGAAACGCGGCAAGCAAGGTCGGCGTGTGGCCGGCTTGTAGGAAGGATTTTCGGTCCATATTTAAAATTTCTCCATCATCTACGGGGCGCAGGGCGCCCCCGCCTCCGACGCGCGGCGGCACGAGCATTACGAGTTTCAGTGAAGGGTCACGCGGCGGAGGCTGGGAGGGAGGTGCCGGGAGGCATGCCCCCACCGCGTGATCGGTCAGAGCTGCAGGAACACCGCCCCGTCTTCCACCTTGCAGGGGAAGTGCTTCGTGCAGCCAACGTCCGGCGCGATCGCCTGACCGTCTTCGAGCTGGATTTTCCAGCTGTGAAGGGGGCAGGTGACGGTCTTGCCATGGACGATGCCCTGGGACAGGGGGCCGGCCTTGTGGGGGCAGCGGTCCCGTAGGGCGAACACTTCGCCGTCGCCATTGCGGAAGATCGCGATGGAGCCATGGGCCTGGCTATTCACGACGCGGGAACCGAGCACAGGGATTTCATCCACGGCGCACACGCGCTTCCAATCAACATCAGCTTCCAAGGTGGTGGTCATCGTATTTCCCCCGTCGCGGCGGGCATCAGGTCAAAGATTTCGCAGGCATCGTCCGGATCACGGCGTCCGGCCCATCCCCAGCTTTCCCATTCGCTCATGGTGGCCCCCGTCAAACCGAAATGTTCTCGAACTGGCGGCGCAGCTCAGGCGTTTCGGCGTGCTCGATCCAGGGGTCCTTGTAGTCTTGGAGGGCAAACAAGAGACGCTCGTAGAGGGCTTTGCGATTGGCCTCGTCGTTCACCACCTTTTCCTTGATGTAGTCCAGGCCGACCCGTTGCACGTAGTGACAGGTCCGATCGAGGTAATAGGCTTCTTCCCGATAAAGCTGGATGAAGGCGCCGGAGTACTCCATGACCTCCTCGTCGGACTTCACCTTGCAGAGAAACTCGGCGACTTCCGTCTTGATGCCGCCATTGCCTGCCACATAGATTTCGTAGCCGGAATCGACGCCAATGACTCCGACGTCCTTGATTCCCGCCTCGGCGCAGTTGCGTGGGCAGCCAGAGACGGCCAGCTTCACCTTGTGGGGGGACCACATGCCGAACAGCATCTTTTCAAGCTTGACGCCCATGTCCATGGAACGCTGGGTGCCAAAGCGGCAATGCTCGGCGCCAACGCAGGTCTTCACGGTCCGCAGGCTCTTGCCGTAGGCGTGGCCAGAGACCATGCCGGCCTGGGCGAAATCCGACCACATGTTCGGGAGGTCTTCCTTCTTCACGCCGAGGAGATCGATCCGCTGACCGCCGGTCACCTTGACGGTAGGCACCTTGTACTTCTCTGCCGCATCGGCAATGGCGCGCAGCTCGTCGGGGGTGGTGAGGCCGCCCCACATGCGGGGGACCACCGAGTAGGTGCCATCCTTCTGGATGTTGGCGTGGGCCCGCTCGTTGATGAAGCGGCTCTGGGGATCGTCGTGGGCTTCGTGGGGCCAGGTGGAGAGGCAGTAGTAGTTGAGGCCCGGGCGGCAGGTCGCGCAGCCGTTCGGGGTCTTCCATCCCAGGGTGGCAATGGCTTCCTGGGCCGACAGAATCTTCTGCTCCCGGATGGCCTTGCGGACGTCGCCGTGGGAGAGGTCCGTACAGCCGCAGATGGCCTTGCTGGACGAATCCGCCGGAGTGTAGGCGCCGCCGACCGTGGAGGCGAGGATCTGCTCCACCAGGCCGGTGCAGGAGCCACAGGAACTGGAGGCCTTGGTGTGCTTGCGCACGTCCTCGAGGCTGAAAAGGCCGTGTTCCTTGATGGCCTTGACGATGGTGCCCTTGCAGACGCCGTTGCAGCCGCACACTTCGGCTTCGTCTGGCATGGTGGCGGCAGAATTGGCCCCCTTGTGGCCGGCATCGCCGAGGTGGCTGTTGCCAAACAGGAGGTGGTCACGGATCTCGCGAACGTCCTGACCGTCCTTGAGCATCTGGAAATACCAGGAGCCGTCCTTGGTGTCGCCGTACAGCACGGCGCCTTCGATCTTGTCGCCCTTCAGCACGACGCGCTTATAGACGCCGGCGCCCGGGTCATGGAGCACGATGTCTTCGGTGCCCTCGCCGCCGCTGAAGTTGCCGCAGGAGAACACATCGATGCCCGTCACCTTGAGCTTGGTGCTGGTCACTGAGCCCTGGTAGCGGCCGATCCCGAACATGGCGAGGTGGTTGGCGCAGACCTTAGCTTGCTCGAACAGCGGGGCGACCAGGCCGTAAGCGATGCCACGATGGTTGGCGCACTCGCCGACCGCATAGACCCGGGGGTCGTAGGTCTGCATGGTGTCATTGACCACGATGCCGCGGTCGCAATGGATTCCGGCTTTTTCGGCCAGCTCGACGTTCGGGCGGATCCCCGCGGCGATACACACCAAGTCGGCGGGAATGGTTTCGCCGTCCTTGAAGCGCACGGCGCAGACGCGGCCGGATTCGCCGGCCACCAGCTCGGCGGTCTGCTTGTTCAGCGCGAACTTCATCCCCTTCTTGGCCAGGGCGGATTCGAGCATCTTGCCCGCGGTGCGGTCGAGTTGACGCTCCATGATCCAGTCGGCGATGTGCACCACGGTCACATCCATGCCCCGCAGGGCCAGGCCGTTGGCGGCTTCCAGGCCCAGGAGGCCGGCGCCAATCACCACCGCGTGCTTGTAGCGCGCGGCGGCATCGATCATGTCATCGGTGTCCTTGATGTCCCGGTAGGAAATCACCCCGGGCAGATCCTTGCCGGGAATCGGCGGCATGAAGGGGTTGGAACCGGTGGCGAGCAGCAGGCGGTCGTATTCGGCCTCGGTGCCGTCCTCGGCAACGACCTTGCGCTGCGTCCGGTTGATGTGGGTGATCTTCTTGCCCAGGTGCAGGCTGATCTCGTTGTCGGCGTACCACTGAAGATCATTCAGGATGATGTCCTGAATGGTCATTTCTCCAGCCAGCACCGGTGACAACAGGATGCGGTTGTAATTGGGGTGCGGCTCCGCACCAAACACGGTGATGTCGTACATGTCGGGAGAAATTTTCCGCAGCTCTTCGAGCGTGCGAACCCCGGCCATGCCGTTGCCAACCATAACGAGCTTCAATTTGCGCATGATTTCCCTCGCAACAAAATCTAGCGGGCGCCAGATACAAAATGCCTTGCCGCGTCAGGGATCGACGTTGACCCTTGGGTGACAACCACCATTAGCCGCCACCGGAAAGCTGATGCGATTTCAGTTTCAGCTCTCCCGCTGGACGCCCTCGGGCGGGGCGGGAGCATTTCCACTTCACGAATCAGCAATACTTGTGCCAACGTGGCGGGGTCGCTGGTCTTGGTGTGCCTCTCGGTGCAAAGGTGATGTAAGTCGCTGTTATTAAATTGATAGTTGTCTGGGCGAGGGCGGCGGGACGCATGGGGTGCCGGATTCTGCACCCGAGTCGATTTCGGCGTGTCTATTGCGATGCACCATCCTGATCTCGGACTGCACCGTCCTAATGCACCGGGATCGATCGGTACCTCGTCAGGGAAGGGGGCGCCGGATCATGGCGATGACGGCGGCGATGGCGATCAGGGCGAAGGACAGCAGGGACCAGTTGGCGATGGACAGGCCGAGGAAGGTCCAGTCGATGGCCGTGCAATCCCCGGCACCGCGAAAAATCATGGGCAGCGAGGACGACAGGGGGAAGCTTTCCAGCATGTAGCTGAGACTTGGGCCGCATTCGGCAAGATTGGGTGGGAAGCGCTGGATATAGCTCTGCCAGGCGGCAACGCCCCCGCCCGCAAGGCTCAAGAGCACCAGGAGGCACCCATAGAAAACCCGCGGGCCACTGCGGCGCGAGCCATGGAGGGCCGCCGCGAGGGCTACCAGGATCACCCCGGAAAAGGCGTAACGCTGGAGGATGCACATCGGGCACGGCTCCAGGTGGCCAGCGTACTGGAGGAACAGGCCGAAGGAGATGAGCCCGAGGCAGACCAGGGCGAGCGTCGCGAAGGGGAGGCGGGGGCGCTTGAGAAACGGCAACATGGGGTCGGGGCGGTGTTGAAACAAGCCCCATTTTATTATGGGGCGCCCGGATAGGCGCCCCATGGAAGGGAGGCTAGAGGGTGAGAACCCTTATGCAGCGGCTTTCGGCAGATTGCCGGCGGTGGTGCCCAGACGCTTGAGTTCCGGCAGGCAGGAGCCGCAGTTGGTGCCGCAGCGGGTGCGGGCCTGCAATTGATCCAGGGATTCACCGGCGCGGAAAGCCGCCACGATGTCGTCTTCGGAGACATCGAAGCAGTTGCAGATCACCTTGCCCCGGGTGCCCTTGCCGGCTGGCGGCTGGGTGACCGGCGCGAGGAGCCAGGGCCGCACTGGCGTGGCGGACTCGCCCCGCACCATGAGGTCGGCGAGCCAGTCCGAGGCCTGCGCTTCTCCAGCAAGGCGCACGGCGACCAAGCGATCATCTTCCACCAAGGCCTGTTTGGCGATGTCCCGCCGCACGTCCTTGTAGGAGAGTACGCGGGTGGGGTCGTCAAGGCCCAATTGGCCATCGAGGTCAGCCAGCATGTCCGGATCGAGGGTTTCCGCCCGGGCCTTGAGCACCACCACCGATTGATCCCGACCTGCCAGGGTCAGGCTGGCGTAGGGGAAGCGTCCCAGGAGCGGGCGCAGGCGCTGCATCAGGTCGAGAGCGTTGTCGTCCGGGGTCGAGCCGGTGCGGCGCATGGCCACCAGGGTCTCGCCAGCGGTGAATTTCTCGACCTGGACAGCCGCGTGCTTGAGTTCCGGCTGTTTGGAGTAGGGGTCGGTGTTCGGGGGCGTGAGGGTGTTGGCCCCGAGCCCTGCCATGGCATTGGCGCCCCAGTGCATGGGGAGGAAGCATTGGCCAGGACGCAGGGTCGACGAGGCAAGCACCTTCAGCACGATCTCGCCACGCTTGGCGCGCACGGTCACAAGGTCGCCCTCCTTCAGGCTGCGGCGCGCCATGTCGTCGGCATGCATGTGGAGGAGCGGTTCGGCCTCGTGGCTGTACAGCCGCGCAACCAGCCCGGTTCGGCTCATGCCATGCCACTGGTCGCGCAGGCGCCCGGTAATCAGATGCAACGGGTAGCGGGCGCTGGGGGATTCAGCCGTGGAGCGATGTTCGGTAGCGACAAAGCGCGCTTTGCCGCTCGGCGTTGGGAAGACGCCATCCTCGTAGAGGCGCACCTTGCCGGTTTGGGCACCTTCCGGGAACGGCCACTGTTGGGGACCCGCTTCCTCGAGGAGGCCGTATGAAAGGCCGGTGATGTCGAGATCGCGGCCGCGGGTGCTTTCCCGGTGTTCGAGCCACACCGATTCCGGTGTGGTGTAGGGGAACATGCGCTCGGCCAAATCCTTTTTGCCGAGCAAGGCACCCAGACGCCGGGCGAAATCCACCCCGACCGCCCAATCGTGGCGGGCTTCGCCCGGCGCGGGCACAGCGGACAGAACGCGCGTGATGCGGCGTTCCGAATTGGTCACCGTTCCGTCCTTCTCGCCCCATGTGGTGGCGGGAAGGAGCAGGTCGGCGTAGCGGCAGGTCTCCGTGTGGGCGAAGGCCTCCTGGACAATCACGAATTCGGCGGCAGCGAGGGCCTCATGCACCAAGGCCTGGTCCGGTAAGGACTGGGCCGGGTTGGTGCAGACGATCCAGACGGCCTTCACCTCGCCAGACTTCAGCGCCTGGAACAGCTCCACGGCGCTCTTTCCCGGTTTGTCCGGGACCTGATCGACGCCCCAGAGGGCAGCGACTTCGGCGCGATGGGTAGGGTTGGCCATGTCCCGGTGCGCCGAGATCAGGTTGGCCAGTCCGCCGACTTCCCGGCCGCCCATGGCATTGGGCTGACCAGTCAAAGAGAAAGGGCCGGCACCAGGCCGGCCAATCTGGCCAGAGGCCAGGTGGAGGTTAATGAGGGCCGCGTTGTTGTGGCTGCCGAAAGAGAATTGATTGAGGCCCTGGCAATACATGGAAAGCGTGGCCTTGGAGGTCGCGAACCACTCCGCGGCCTGCTCGATGTCTTTTTTGTCCAGGCCGCAGATGCTGGCGGCCATGGCGGGCGTGTATTCCCGCACGATTTTCTTGAGGGCATCGAAGCCCTCGGTGTGGGCCTCGATGTACGCTCGATCGACCCAACCCTCCCACAGCATGACGTGCAGCATGGCGTTGCACAGGGCGATGTCGGTCCCCGGGAGCAGAGCCAGGTGCAGATCGGCGGCTTCGGCGGTGTCCGTGCGACGGGGGTCGATCACCACCATCTTCATCGCCGGGTTCGCCTTGCGGGCGTCCTCGACCCGGCGGAAAGCGATGGGGTGGGCGAAGGCCGTGTTGCTGCCGCTGATGAACAGGCAGTCGGTCAGGCCAATGTCTTCGTAGCTGGCCGGAGGGGCGTCGGCCCCCAAGGTCATCTTGTAGCCCGCCACTGCGCTCGACATGCACAACCGGGAATTGGTATCCAGGTTGTTGGTGCCGATCAAGCCTTTCACCAGCTTGTTGAAGACGTAGTAGTCCTCGGTGAGCAACTGCCCGGCGCCGTACACGGCCACCGCGTCGGGGCCATGTTGCCGGATGATGTCGGCGAAGCGCTGGGCTGCGTGGTCCAACGCGGCGTCCCAGCTGACTCGGGCGCGGGGGGTTTCCCGTGACAAGCGCAATTCCGGCTGGAGGGCGCGGACGGCGAGAGTCTCCGGGCTGGCGGAAAGGTGGAGGGTGGAACCTTTAGTGCAGAGGCGGCCAAAATTGGCGGGATGGCTCGGGTCTCCCCGCACGCCCGTCACACGACCGTCTTGGTGCTCGATGATGACGCCGCAACCGACGCCGCAGTAACAACAGGTGGAACGGGTTTCTGCCATGCTGAACTCCTTGGTGGAGCCGCATAAGCAGGAAGTGTGCCGCGCTTCAATGCACCGAGAACGGCTCTAAATCAGGGGATCGGGGGAAAACGATTGGGCAGTCAGGTCAGCGTGCGGTGCATCGGCCGCTGACCGACGCACCGCCCTGGTGCCGAACAGATGCTCATTTTTCTTCGGGTTTCTGCCCAGCCAGTGTCGCGGCCAGGGTGGTGGGCATTTCAGCGTAGCTGGACATGAGCTTCGTCCAGGCCGTCGGGTCGGGCAGCTTGCCGGTCAAAAAGGGGGCTACCGGCCAGGCGAGGACCAAAGGCAATTCACTGCTGTATTGCCAGAGATCCATCCAGGGCAATTGGGGCGAGGCGGGCTTCTTTTCCATGGTTATCCTTTTCTGGCTTCGAAACGAGCGGCGGGTGGGCCGCTCAGGGCATACAGGCTAGGCGCTTCAGCGCGATCACCTGGGTTTGGATAGGTTCGGGAACGCGGAGATCTCCAGCGAGCATCTTGCGGATGCAGGCTACGTTATCCTGGATCGACGGATTGTCGGGCAGGTCGGGTGCGGGCGGCGCACCACCCTCGGCGGCCTCGGCCAGGATGAAGGCTTCACCACCATTAAAACCCTCCAGCCGAGGACGGCGGCGCGGATTGGCGTAGGCCTCGCCTTCGGTTCCACGCAGGAGCATGGCGGATCCTTGGTCGGCGCACAGATGAGCGTGCATCCGCTCGAGGTATTCCGGGTGGGTCACCGCGACCACTCGAACACTGCGCCTGGCGCAAGGATCCAGCAACTTGGCCACAGTGTGACCGCTGTTGCGCACCCCCAGACGCGGGCGCAGGGCGAGGAGGCGATCTAGCCCTGGCACCAGGAGGTCCAGCTTGACGCAGGCAAGTCCGCCTAGGTGCAGGCTGGCCTGCGCGTCGGCAAGTGTGGCGCAGGGAAGGATTTCCAGTGCCGCGAGCAACTCAAAGGGGCTGACGCGGGATTCGAAATCGTGGCGCCCTTGAATTAGAACAGGTATGCCCTCGCGAACCAGCAGCAACGCCAGGAGCGGCATCAGATTGGGCTGGCGGCGAGCCCCGTTATAGGTGGGCAGGACCACACAGCGTGGGCCGGCAGGGATCTCCAGTTGCGGGGTGCGGACCTGCAGCGCCTGCATGAAGCCCCGCAACTCGTCCGCAGTCTCGCCCTTGATGCGCATGGACAGCACGATGGCCCCGAGTTCCAGGTCGGGGACCTCGCCGTCGAGCATGGCGCCGAAGAGCGCTTCGGCCTGATCCACCCCCAGCGGGGCGGCGCCCTTGGCGCCCCGACCGATTTCCTTGATGTAGGGAGCGAATCTCATGGAGGAAACTTTTGTGCAGTGCAATATATTGGAGAAAGCTTAGCGTTTCCTGATGCAGAGGGAAAGGGATTTTCTCTTGTCGAGGATTACCCGTCCCCAGTTTTCACGCCCCCTCCATGGTGTGGGACTACAATTTTGCCCAGACATGCGCGCGCAAGAAAGGGCAAATCAGCGATGAAGATCGGATTTATCGGACTGGGACTCATGGGCCGCCCCATGGCCCTCAATCTCATCAAGGCCGGCTATTCGGTCGCCGTCTGGGCGCGGCGGGCAGAATCTCGCCGCCCGCTGGTCGAGAGCGGGGCAGCCGAGTGTGCCAGCGCCGCTGACGTGGCCCGGGTGAGCGAGGTGGTGGTGAGTTGCGTGGCTGATGGGCCGGACGTCGCCCAAGTGGCCCTCGGCCCCGACGGGGTCGCTGCCGGGGCGGGGCCGGGATTGGTCTATGTAGACGTGAGCACCATCGCCCCTTCAGCGGCCAGGGAAATTTCTCAAGGCATGGCCGAGCGCGGTATCGAGATGCTCGACGCCCCGGTTTCCGGCGGCGAGGTGGGGGCCATCGCGGGCACCTTGACGATCATGGTGGGGGGCTCCGAGGCCGCCTTCCAGCGCGCCCTGCCCGCCCTTCAGGCGATGGGCAAGACCGTCACCTGGGTGGGCGGTCCCGGCGCCGGTCAGGTCGCCAAGGCCTGCAATCAGATCCTCACCGGGGTGGGGGTGGCAGCGGTGGCGGAGGCGCTGAATTTTGCCCGCCAGAGCGGCGTCGATCCGGCGCGGGTGAGGGAAGCCCTGCTGGGCGGCTTCGCTTACAGCCGCATTCTGGAGAACCACGGTCAGCGCATGTTGGATCGCAATTTCAAGCCTGGTTTCAAGGCCTGGATGCACCAAAAGGACATGCGCATCGTGCTGGAGGAGGCGCACCGTCTGGGGCTCGCCCTGCCGTCAGCCGCCGCCACGGCCCAAATGTTCAATGCCATGGTGGGGAGCGGCCTTGGCGAGGAGGACTCGATTGCCATGCTCAAGCTCTTTGAGCGCATGAGCGGCGGGGCGGGGGAATGAGGGTTGGCTGGATTGGCCTCGGGGCGATGGGCCGGCCGATGGCTGGCCACCTTCTCGCGGCCGGCCATGAGGTGGCGGTCTGGGCGCGCAACCCGGCCGCCTCAGCGCCCCTGGCCGACCAGGGCTTCGTGGTCTCCAGCAGTCCGGCGGAACTTGCCGCCCGCAGCGACGTGGTGGTCACCATCGTCACCTCCAGCGCGGATGTGGAAGGGCTGGCTTTCGGGCCGGCCGGGCTCGCGGCCGGCCTGCCGCCCGGGGGCGTGCACGTGGATATGAGTACCATCGCGCCGGCCATGGCCCGGAGATTGGCGGCGCGCTATGCCGATCGGGGGCTGGGCTGGGTTGATGCTCCGGTGTCCGGTGGCGAGACCGGGGCGCGCAACGCGACGCTGGCGATCATGGCAGGGGCACAGGCTGAGGTGCTCGAGCGGGTGCGCCCCCTCCTGCGCGCCCTGGGAAAATCCCTGGTCCACGTCGGCCCTCCGGGGGCCGGGCAGGTGGCCAAAGCCTGCAATCAGCTCATCATGGTGGCGGCCATCGAGGCCTGCGCTGAAGCCATGAGTCTTGCCCAGGCCAACGGTGTGGATCTGGCCGCTGTGCGAACGGCGCTCCTGGGCGGGTCGGCGGCCAGCCGGGTGTTGGAGGTGATGGGGGATCGGATGGTGCGCCGCGACTTTGCGCCCGGCATCGAATCCCGCCTTCACCACAAGGATTTCGGCTTGGTGCTTCAGGATGCGGTGGCCCTGGGTTGCCCGCTTCCCGTGGCTGCCCAGGTCTGGCAGCAACTCAATGCCTTGATGGGGCTCGGCGGGGGCCGCGACGACACGGCGTCCCTGTTGCGGGTGCTGGAGGCCGAATCGAGGGAGCAGCCGTGAAGCGTCGATGCTTTTTGCTGGCAGTCGGCGCGGCGTGGCTCACCGGTTGCGGTGGCCTGACCCTGGGGCTGGATGCGCCCAAGGTGGCGCTCTCGGACATCCGTCTGGTCGGGGGCGGGCTGGTGGAGCAACGCTTTCTGCTCACCTTGCGGGTGACCAACCCCAATAACCGGGATCTCGAGGTCGACTCCTTGACCTACGAGGTGGAGCTCAACGGCGAGCCCTTCGCCCACGGGACAAGCCACCGGCCGTTCACCCTCCGGGCGTTGGACGACACCCTGGTGGAGGTGGAGGGGGTCAGCAACCTCGCGGCGCTGCTCGATCAATTGCAAGGTCTGCTGCGGGGCCCCAACGGGCCGGAAGCCTTGCCGTATCGCATCCATGGTCGCCTGCGCAGCGGGAGCTTCGGATTCCTGCCCTTCGATCGCAAGGGCGAGATCCGTCTGCCGGACGAGTGGGGTGGGAGCCTTTTCCGGCGGAGCAAGCCCAAGACCGAACGCTTCTAGCGCCGCCGATGCCGCCTCGCCGGGGGACGGTGGGGGCCAGGCAGGCCACGTTAGGGGGCCTTCCCGGGCTGGGGCTGGCCGTAGTGACGGAATTTCTCCAGCACTTCGGCCATTTCGGCGGCGCCGAGGAGCTGCGGCGGGCCGAGTTGGGCGGTCCGCCAGTACTGCTCGCACAGGACCTCGAATTCGATGGCCAGGTCCAGGGCGTGGATCGGATCCCGCCCGAACACCAGCATGCCATGATTGGCGAGCAGGCAGGCGCAGCGGCCCTCCAGGGCCGCAAGGGCGTGGTCCGAGAGGGCCTGGGTGCCGAAGGTGGCGTAGGGGGCGCAACGAAGGGTGCTCCCGCCAAAGCGCGCAATCATGTAGTGGAAAGGCGGGATGTCTCGGCCCTGGCAGGCCAGGGCGGTGGCAAATGGGGCGTGGGCGTGGAGGATGGCGCCGGCCTCGGGGCGGGCAAGATAAACGTCGCGATGGAAACGCCACTCGCTGGAGGGCGCGCGGGCGCCCTGGGCGTCGCCGGCCAGGTTCATCGCCACGAGGTCATCGGCCCGGCAGAGGTCTGCCGCCATACCGGTGGGGGTGATGAGAAAGCCTTCCGGGCAGCGGACGCTGGCGTTGCCGGCAGTCCCGACGTTGAGGCGGGCCCGGGAAAGGCCGCGGGCCGCGGCGAGGAGGGAATCCCGAAGTTCGCCGTCGGTCATACGCAGTGCTCCGGGTAGAGGTCGCCCAGGCGGTGCGGCGCGGCGAGGCCCCGCTCGGTGATCAGCGCCGTGATCAGGCGGGCCGGGGTCACGTCGAAAGCCGGATTGGCCACCGGCGTGCCCGCAGGGGCGAGGCGGACTTCCCCCGGCTCCCCGCCGGGCGCGAGGCCCGGGATCGCCAGCACTTCTTCCGCGCCGCGATCCTCGATGGGAATCTCGGCTCCAGAGGGACAAGAAAAATCCAGAGTCGACCCGGGCGCCGCGATGTAGAACGGCACGTCCCGATCTTTGGCGGCCAGCGCCTTGAGATAGGTTCCGACCTTGTTGGCCGCGTCGCCGTTCGCGGCGACCCGGTCGGCCCCCGTGATCACCAGATCCACCTCCCCCTGAGTGAGGAGGTGTCCTGCCGCGTTGTCGGCGACGAGGCGGAAGGGAACGCCGGATTCGCGAAGTTCCCAGACAGTCAGGAGCCCCTGGTTGCGGGGCCGGGTCTCGCTGACCCACACCGTCAAGGGCACGCCTTCGGCGTGGGCCGCGTAGATCGGGGCCAGGGCGGTGCCGTGGCCGCAGGTGGCCAGCCAGCC
>JAEUNY010000126.1 GCA_016791005.1 Zoogloeaceae bacterium | reverse complement strand
GCTCCTCGAGATCATCCGCGAGTACGGCGGCGACATGAAGGAAACCTACGGCGTGCCCGTCGAGGAGATCGTCCGCGGCATCAAGTACGGCGTGCGCAAGATCAACATCGACACCGACATCCGCCTGGCCATGACCGGCGCCATCCGCAAGTTCTTCGCCCAGAACCCCTCCAAGTTCGACCCGCGCGAGTACCTCAAGCCCGCCCGGGAAGCCGCCAAGCTGGTGTGCAAGGCCCGCTACGAGTCCTTTGGCTGCGCCGGGCAGGCCAGCCGGATCAAGCCGGTGGATCTCGCCAAGATGGCCGCCCGCTACAAAGCGGGCGAACTCACCCAGGTCGTGCGCTGAGCGCCAGCGGGGCGTAGGCCGGATACGAGGACGCGGCGATGCCGATCCCCTGGGGCAGCATCGCCGCCGCCATCCCTTGGTCCGAAGTCATCCGCCGCGCCCCCGACGTCCTGCGCGGCGCCAAGGACGCCTGGGGCAAACTCAGCCGCGAGGATCGCTCCCCCATCCCCGCCCCTCCAGCCGACCCCCTCGCCACCCTCCAAGCCCGCTGCGACGATCTCGAAACCCGCCTCCAGCAAAGCCACGAAGTCATCGCCCAGCTGGCCGAACAACAGGCCGGCCTCATCGCGGAAGTCGCCCGGATTCAAAAATGGAACCGATGGCTAACGGCGGCCGCGATTGGCATGGGTGGGGTGTTGGCGACGATGCTCATTGGGTCGGTTGCCTCCTGACGATGCGTCGGGTTCCCGGCCACCTCGTTCAAGGCCGCTGTTCGCCCACCTGACGCCCCGCCCGCCACCCTCTCGGGGTCACGGGCGAGCCCCCGGAAAGCACGATCACCTGCCCCGGCGTGCGCCGATTCAGGTCTTGCCTTGGTCAAGCCTCTGTTCCAGCGCGGCGATCATCTCGTCGATCTGAGCCACATGACGCCCCGCACCCCGCAGACCCTGAAGAATGGCCAAGGCACGAGAAAGATGGATGCGGGAGCGCGGGGCATCGATCTGGGCCATTCTCCACAACGAGACGACGAGGTCCCGCTGGTAGTCCGCCCGCTGGGGCTCGGCCCGCACCAGCCGTTCGCGAATCTCCAGGGACTTTTCAAAGTACTGCCGCGCCGCCTCCCCCTCCCCCAGGGCCCCCATCAGATCGCCAAGCCTGTCGTAGGAGACCGACAGGTCCCGCTGGTAGTCCGCCCGCTGCGGCTCCGCCCGCACCAGCCGTTCGGCAATCTCCAGGGACTTTTCAAAGTACTGCCGCACCGCCTCCCCCTCCCCCAGGGCCCTCATCAGATCGCCAAGCTTGTTGTAGGAGACCGCCAGGTCCCGCTGGTAGTCCGCCCGCTGCGGCTCCGCCCGCACCAGCCGTTCGCGAATCTCCAGGGACTTTTCAAAGTACTGCCGCGCCGCCTCCCCCTCCCCCAGGGCCCCCATCAGATCGCCAAGCTTGTTGTAGGAGACCGACAGGTCCCGCTGGTAGTCCGCCCGCTGCGGCTCCGCCCGCACCAGCCGTTCGGCAATCTCCAGGGACTTTTCAAAGTACTGCCGCGCCGCCTCCCCCTCCCCCAGGGCCCGCATGAGATCGCCAAGCCTCTCGTATGAGACCGACAGGTCCCGCTGGTAGTCCGCCCGCTGGGGCTCCGCCCGCACCAGCCGTTCGCGAATCTCCAGGGACTTTTCAAAGTACTGGCGCGCCGCCTCCCCCTCCCCCAGGGCCCCCATCAAATCGCCAAGCTTGTCGTAGGAGACCGACAGGTCCCGCTGGTAGTCCGCCCGCTGGGGCTCTGACTGAACTAGCGCCTCGAGAAGCTCGCGCGCCTCCTGAGCGGCGCTCAGTGCCTCAGATGAACGCCCCGTTTCGAAGGCACGATCGCTTAGGCTGATGAGTGCGGATCCCAGTGCCCAGAGATCTCGGCCGGTTTCTGGGGTATTTCCGGACACTGCCCGCAGTTCCGCGACACGCGCGGCTGCGGCCGCGTAATCAGGCTCGCCAGCCGGCAGAAATTCGGTCAATTGGACCGCCAGTTGCTCGGTTTGACCAGGAGCCAGGAGTGTTTCCGATGGCAAAGGCTGGAGGTCAGCAGACACCCCGCGAATTGACCAGAAATCCGGAGCTTCGTGGGCAAACGCATGGTAAAGGGAGGACGGGATGCACAACAGGAGCACCGCATCCAGGCGGCCCACCAGGGTATTGCGCTGTTCGTTCAGGCGCCGAAACAGGTCGCGCCAGGCGGACTCATCGCTTTGCGAACCGCCCATTGCATCCAGCGCGACCACCAGCCTCTCGCCAGTTCCAGGGGGAGCGAGCTCGGCCAGCCTTTGGGCCAACCACGCCCCCAGGCCCGGTAGGCCAGCAGGTAGGCCGCCCGGTGCGGAGGCATATGGCGACCAGTGCTCCGTCCGCACCGGGCGCGGGACCTCCGCCCGAATATGTTGGAGCAATCGCGACACCTGGGGCGCCGAGGCGCATACGACAATATGAAACTGGAAGCCCTCGCCCAATGCGAGCGCAGAGAGAAAATGCTCCAGTCCTGGGGTTCGGTCATCCGCCATCTACGGGACCAGCCTTGGCCGCGGCGCGTGCCGCTATCACCCCGGGAATCTGCGCCACGGCGGGGTGCAGGTCAAACCAGTCATTGTCATTCAGGTAACGCAGGACCGCGTTGTTGCTGAGCATGAGGTCAGCCACAGCACGGTGCTTGTCGTCCCGGATCGTTAGGTACTTTTCATTCGCGACACCCGCCAGCCATTGAAAGGCTTCGGCCGGTACGACCTTGCGGTAAGCGTCCTTCAGTTCGTTGAATATGCGCTCAAAATCGGGTTCGGATAGCGGTTGTTCCGGCACTGCCAATGCCTGCTGAAGCAGCCTGACGATTTCGCGTGGGTAGCCTCCGGACCAGGCTATCAGCCGTTCGATTCGCGCCTCGGCCTCGGGGCCAAACAGTTCCAAAAGCAGGTCATCTGGCAAGCGGCGGCGCACCATGTGGCGCGCGGCATCATATCCGGGACCATGGCGTTTACCACCTCGGTCGGCCAGTTTGATCATCGGGAGAAAGGAGATACGTTCCACGCATCGATTCACGAGTGCCGGCGGCACCGTGTAAAGGACATGCACGGGAAGCCGCAGATACGGCGCACCGCCGCTGAACAGACGCTCGGCACTGGCCAGGACGGTATCCCAGTTGCCGCTGGTACCGCGCAGTTTTTCCAGCGAATCGAAAATGAGGACAACCTGCCTGTCGGCCCCAGCGCGCGCCTGCAAATGAAGAATTTCGGCACGCGCCTCCTGCAGGAATCGGGACAGATGCGACCCAATGATATTGCGCACCCTTTCCCGCAGACCAGGCCGGCTGCGCATCTCCGCAATCAGTTTGGGACCGCCACCCGGTATGGCGAATTCGGCTTTCCCCAACTCCAGATCAGTATTGGTTAGCCAGCCCCATAAACGACTGAAATAGCCCGACTCCATCGCGCCCGCCGCGTCCTTTCCCTCCAGTACGAGGATCGCCGCCTCCAGGCCGTAGAGCAGCGCGGCGATCACGTCGGGGATGTCGACGGGATTGGAAAGATCGAGCATCTCGTCGGCATCGACCACGACCGGCAGAAAACTGGCGCCACTCGCCGTTGACCGCAGGCGCTGGGCGAGACGCTTCAATTCGGTCGACTTGCCGGAACCTGGCAAGCCGGTGAGCAGGAGGAATTCTGGCCTGTCGGACAATTCAATGGCGTCGCCCAGGCGCTGGGCCCACCCTATGCCGCGCGCGCCGTAGAGGGCATCGATGTCGAGATTGCGATCGTCGTCCGGCGCAAGGGATTCATGCGCACGGCAGCGGTTGTAATACTTCTTGCGAGTTGCGAAATCCATCGCATTGGCTCCTGGCGCATGGCGTGAGCGGTCCGATTTTTCGTAGACTAGCGCAAACCCCAGCCCCAGCCGGAAACGAATCAGCAAAGTGGCGACGGCATTGGCCAGCGGGCATTCCTTAGGCCGCGGGGCGATCACGGTCGCAACGAGAAGCTGACCGCCGGAATTGCGAAATGACCGCCAATATCCGCTCTGACCGACCCGCATGCCGGCGTTCATCAGCCCACCAAAGAATGTTCGCCGGGAGGGTGCAATCTCCACGAAGGTCGCGGGATCCCGGGCGACTGGAAGGTGCTCGACTGTTCAAGGGGAACTGCTTGGTTTGGCAGAGATCCTGCCCAAATCGGCCCCGGGGCTTTGCATACACCTAACCCAGTGACCACTTCCGCCCAAGGGCATCATGCTCCTCAACCCTCGCCTCTTTTTGAGTTCCTTGTTTGATGCAGCCCTGGAGGCAGCGCGGCCGGAGCGGGTAGTGCCGCCGGCCATTCCAGCCGATGCAGATCTAGCGACCGGGCGGGTCGTGGTGGTGGGCGCGGGCAAGGCGTCGGCGGCGATGGCCCGGGCGCTGGAAGACCACTGGCCCGGGGATCCCGCGCGCCTTTCGGGACTGGTGCTCACCCGCTACGGCCACGCGGTGCCCTGCCGGCGCATCGAGATCGTCGAGGCGGCCCATCCGGTGCCGGATGCCGCCGGGCGGGATGCCGCGCTGCGCCTGCTCACCGAAACGGTCGCCGGCCTCGCCGCGGACGACCTGGTCATCGCCCTCATTTCCGGCGGCGGCTCGGCGCTGCTGGCTCTGCCGGCCCCCGGGCTGACCCTGGAGGACAAGCAATCGCTCACCCGCGCCCTGCTGGGCAGCGGCGCCTCAATCCACGAGATCAATTGCGTGCGCAAGCACCTCTCCGCCATCAAGGGCGGACGCCTGGCGATGGCCTGCCAGCCGGCGCGGGTGCTGACCTGGCTGATCTCGGACGTGCCGGGGGATGACCCGTCGGTCATCGCCTCCGGGCCGACCCTGGCGGACCCGACCACCTGCGCCGATGCTCTGGCAGTGCTGGCGAAGTACGGCATCGAGGCGCCCGGCGCCGTGCGCGGCCTGCTGGAGAGTGGTGCCGGGGAGAGCCCCAAGCCGGGCCATCCGGCCTTTGCCCGAGGGGAGGTCCGCCTCCTGGCCACGCCCCAGTTGGCCCTCGAAGCCGCGGCCGTCGCGGCCCGGGCGGCGGGCATCCCCGCTCACATCTTGTCGGATGCGATCGAGGGGGAATCTCGGGACGTGGCCCGGGTAATGGCCGCCCTGGCCCGCCAAGTGGCCGATCGCGGCCAGCCCTTCACACCGCCCTGCGTGCTGCTGTCCGGCGGCGAGACCACGGTGACGGTTCGTGGCGCCGGTCGGGGCGGACGCAATGTGGAATTCCTCGCAGCCCTGGCTTTGGCCCTGGACGGCCATCCGAGCATCCATGCCCTGGCCGCGGATACCGACGGTGTCGATGGGCAGGCGGAAGTCGCCGGCGCCTGGATCGACCCCAGTACGGCCTCCCGCGCCCGCGCTCTCGGCCACCCCCTGCCCGAGGTCCTGGCCCGCAACGACGCCCACAGCCTGTTCGCCGCCCTCGGCGATCAGGTGGTGACGGGGCCGACCCTCACCAACGTGAATGACTTTCGCGCCATCCTGATCACCTAGCGCCGGATTCCAGGGTCGGGGTCACCCCGATCACCAGCCCGAACACTTCCGCAACCCGGTGCGGGTCGAGGCCACGGACGATGAAGACGAGGCGGCTGCGCCGGTCGTTGCAGGGCGCCTCCTTCGGCCAGGCATCGAGGCTGACGGGGGGATAGGTCACGTGCTGGACGACCTGGATGACTCTGGGCAAAGGATCGCCCACCACATTCAACAGCCCCTTCACGCGCAGCAGGCCCTCGCCCCAGCTCGCCTGCAGGGTGGCCAGGGCCTCAACGAGATCCAGCCAATCGAGGGGTTCATCGAAGCGGAGTACGAAGCTTGTCACCGCCGGGTCGTGGCGGGGAGGACGCCCTCCAGACCCCAAGGCACCCGCTGGCTCGACGGGCGCCACCGCCAGCCAGCGGGCCAGGTCCGGCCGCTGCCCCTGGGTGCCATAGATCCCGGCATCGAAAAGGAGGGCCGCCGCCCCCTGGCCCTCCGCAACCTCAACGACGGGTGCGGAGGGGTTCAGTCGCCGCAGGCGCTCGGTCACGGCAGCAATCTCTTCGGGCTTTGCCAGATCAGCCTTGGTGAGCAGCAGCCGATCCGCCAGCACCACCTGGCGCACGGCTTCCCGGTGGTGGTCGAGTTGGGACGGGGCGTGGGTGACATCCACTGCCGTGACCACACCATCGCAGCGAAAACGCTCGGCCACGAAGGGGTCGCTGGCCAGGGTGTGGATCACTGGAGCCGGGTCGGCCAATCCGGTGGTCTCCACCAGGACCCGATCCACCGCCGGCAGGCGGCGGGCCAGGGCGGCGAGAAAGAGTTCTCTCAGGGACCGCGCCAGCTCGCCCCGCATGGCGCAGCACAGACAGCCCGAATCGAGGACCATCACCCGGTCATCGACATGGCGGACCAGGTGATGGTCCACCGCCACCTCGCCGAACTCGTTGATCAGCACCGCCGCCCGGGCCAAGGCCGGGTCCCGCAGGGCGCGATTCAGCAGCGTGGTCTTGCCAGCGCCAAGGAAGCCGGTGAGCAAGGTGACGGGGATGCGGCGATCGGCCATGACGCAGCGTGGAATGCGGGGACGGCTCGGATCCTACGCCAGGGGCAGGCTGAGCTCCATGACCAAGCCACCGCCCTCCCGGTTGCGCGCCACGAGGCGGCCGCCGTGGGCCTCCACGGCCCGCCGGGCGATGGCCAGGCCGAGGCCGAAGCCCGGCGTGCCCTGGCCGGCCCGCTCCGCCGATGGACTGCGGTAGAAGGGCTCGAAAATCGCCTCCAGGTCGGCCTCGGCCACGCCGGGTCCACGGTCGGCAACCGTGACACCAAACGTGCTCCCGCGGCGCCCCGCCGAAACCTCCACGGTGGTGCCCGATGCGGTGTATTTCACCGCGTTGCGAACGATGTTCTCCACCGCGCGGTGAATCAATTCCGCCTGCACCTGGGCCACGACCTCCCCCTCCCCCTCCCCGTCGAGGCGCAGCGCCCGACCGTTGGCCGCGGCCTCGAATCCGGCGTCCTCCGCGATGGCCGCGACCAGTTCCATGAGGTCCACCTCCTCCTCTGGGGGACCACCGTTGCCGGCCTCCAGCCGCGCTAGGGTCAGGATCTCACCCACCAGGCCGTCCAGGCGTACCGCCTCCCGCTCCACCCGCTCCAGGCTGGCTTCCAGCTTGCGCGGATCCTGGCGCGCCAGCCCAATGGCGGCCTGCAGGCGCGCCAGGGGGGAGCGCAACTCGTGGGAAACGTCGTGGAGCAAGCGGCGCTGGCTTGCCACCAGTTGCTGGAGCTGCTGGGCCATGGCGTCGAAATCCCGCCCGAGATCGGCCACCTCGTCCCGGCGACTTCCCATGCGGGGGGCGACCCGAGTCTCCAGCCGGCCATGGGCCACGGCGTTGAAGGCCCAGCGCAGGTTGCGGATCGGACGGGCGAGGTACCAGGCCAGGAGCGCCGAGAAACCCAGGCTGGCGATCACCGCCACCGCCAACGGCACCCAAGGGGACGGCGGGGGCGGGCGTCCGTGATGCGGGCCCATGCGGCTGCCCAGGGGGCCGTCGGCCTGCATGAAGAGCAGCCAGCGGCTTCCGTCCGGGGCCTCTTCCTCCAGGGCAGCGGCGCCGTCGCGGCGGCTCCCCAGGGCGGCCCGGGCATCCTCCAGCACCTCCGGCGCCACCGAGCGCGCCAGGAGGTCGCGCCCGGCTGGATCCACCGCCATCAGGCGCACCCGCCGGGGGAGATCATCGGTGCGGCGCTCCCATTCCCGCAGCACTTCCTTGAGGGCTTCGGCGCCCCCATGGCGCAGGGTCGCCCCGGCCATACGCATGGCGAAGGCGGCGCGGGGCCCGCCGAGCAGGATCGCCCCCTCGTCCTGATCCGCCCGCTGGTGGAGCCACACCGCCGCGCCGACCCCCACGCCCGCCACCAGCAGGGCAAGCCAGAAGGCGAGAAAAGATTTCCAGAAGAGCCGCCCCATGGGCCAAGCGGTCGGCGGGGCCTCGGTGGCGACGGCGGACGCGGTGGACGATCCGAGCACCCCTCAGCCCTCCTTGACCAGTTGGTAGCCCACCCCGCGTACGGTCTGGATCCAGGATTGGCCATCGGCCCGGGGGCCCAGCTTATGGCGCAGGCTGGACACATGGACGTCGATGCTGCGGTCGAAGCGGGCGAGGGGGCGGCCCAGACCCAGCTCGGAGAGTTCGCGCTTGCTGACCACCTTGCCGGCGCTGCGGGCCAACACCTCCAGCAAGGTGAATTCGGTGCTGGTGAGGTCCAGGGGGCGTCCTGTCCATTCCGCGGCACGGCGGGCAGGCCACAGGGTGAGGGGGCCGTTGGAGACCGCACCGGTCGGGTCCTCGCCGGTCGCTTCGCCCCGCCGCAGGATCGCCCGGATGCGGGCCACCAGCTCCCGCGGCGTGCAGGGCTTGGGCACATAGTCGTCCGCCCCCAGTTCCAGCCCAAGAATGCGATCGATGTCGTCGCCCTTGGCGGTGAGCATGAGGACCGGCAGCCGGCTCGTCGCGCGGATCCGGCGCAGGGCCTCGACGCCGTTCACCCGCGGCATCATCACGTCGAGCACCGCGATGGCATAGCGCCCGGAAAGGGCTTCGGCCACGCCGCTCTCGCCATCATGGACCGCCGTGGCCTCGAACCCCTCCTGGTCGAGGTATTCCCGCAACATGGCGGCGAGTTCTTCGTCATCATCGACCAATAGCACACGGATCATGGCGACCCCACCTTTCAGGTGAATACAAGGCGGATGATACGAAGGCCCCGGGAACCCTGTCGCCGTTTTACCGCTCTTTACGCTGCTTTACACATTGGCCGCACGGCTTAACATGCCGGAAGGAGACAATCTCCCCGATCGTGCGCCCACTCGAGGGACCCGCTTCATGCCCAAGTTCGCCGGCCGGCGCCTACGCGCCAGCGCCTTTGCCCTGATCGCCGGATTTTCCTTTGGTCTCGCCCCCGCGGCGAGCCCGCTGCCAGACCTGGGCGACTCCTCTTCCCGGGTGCTCAGCGGTCAGGAGGAAAAGGCCATCGGCCGCAAGGTGGTCCGCCAGTTGCGGGGCAGCGGCGGCTATTTCGACGACCCGGAGGTCAACGCTTACCTGGACAGCCTGGGTCACCGCCTCCTGGCCGGAGATCCGGAGGCCGGCGGGGACTTCCAGTTCTTCGCCGTCGCCTCGCCGGAGATCAACGCCTTTGCCCTGCCGGGGGGTTATGTCGGCGTCAATACCGGCCTGATTCTTCTGACCGACAATGAATCCGAACTCGCCTCGGTCCTCGCCCACGAAACCGCCCACGTCAGCCAGCATCACATCGCCCGCCAAATGGAGGCCCAGTCCACCGCCAACCTGGCGCTCCTCGCCGGCCTCGCGGCGGCGATCCTGGCCGGGGCCAAGGGCAGCGGTGACGCCGCCCAAGCGGCCATCGTCGGATCCTCGGCGGGGGCGATGCAGAGCCAGATCAACTACACCCGGGACTTCGAGCGGGAGGCCGACCGGATCGGCTTTGCCCGATTGCAGCGGGCAGGCTTCGACTCCCAGGCCATGCCGGCCTTCTTCCAGCGACTGCAACAGGCCACCCGGATCATGGACAGCAAGACCCCGGGCTACCTGCAAACCCATCCCCTGACCTACGAGCGGATCGCCGACGCCCAGGATCGGGCCTTCGCCGCGCCTTACCGCCAAGTGACGGACAGTGTGGATTACCGGCTGGTCAAAGCCCTGCTGCGCAGCTACGAGGGCACCACGGAAGATGCCATCGCCTCGCTACGGCGCCAGCTCGACACTCCCCGGGTGGACGTCCGCAACAGCGCCCGCTACGGATTGGCGGCGGCCTTATTGCGGGCGGGGAAATTCCAGGACGCCCAGACCGAGGTCCAGACCCTCGATCAGGCAGGATTCCGCCACCCCATGGTGGACGCCCTGGCGGGGCAGATCCTCCTGCAGTCCGGGCAGTTCGCAGAGGCCAAGGTTCGCTACGAAACCGCCCTCACCCGCTATCCCGATCACCTGCAACTGGTCTATGACTACCCCCGCAATCTCATCAAGGCGCGGGATTTTGCAGGGGCCAGCCGTTTCTGCGAAGCACAACTCGCCCGTCGCCGCGACGACCCGACCCTCCACGAGATCGCCGCCGAAGCCTATGCCAGCCTCGGCCGTCAGACCCTTTCTCATTACCACCTGGGCGAGATGTATGCCCTCCAGGGCGATACGCGGGAAGCCGTCCAGCAGATGGAGATCGCGACCCGCGCCCAGGACAGCGGCGAGCAGGCCCAGGCCCAGGCCGAGGGCCGCCTGGGTGCCCTGCGCAAACAACTGCGCGAGGAACGCAAGGAGCGGGCGAATGGCGGACTTGGGGCGGGCCTGCGGGACGACCACCGGCACTGACGGCACTTCGCCAAGCTGCCAGGGAGGTTGTCCGTCGCCCCCCTATTCGGATGGTCGCGAGATCCTGTCCCGGCATCGGCGGACGGCCCCGCCGCCTTTCGGCTTCAGGACATTCTGTGGGCCTGGAGTGACGGGATGGGCCTGCTGACCATTGCTGGCTGCCTGCCGGCGTCGGGCGGCAATCCGCCTGGATTCCGTCAATCGCTCCTTTCCTCGCGTCGCCCCAAAAAGTAAGAGAGGCCCCGTAGGGCCTCTCTCGATCAGCCAATCACGCCACGCGGCCGGCGGCCGCGCCGCGGTGCAGCTTAGGCGGCAACCTTCAGAGCGGACGCGGCAGCGGCGGTGCTCTTGGTGAGGTTTTCGACGGCAGCAGCAGCGGCGCCTTCGAGTTGGGCTTCGGCTTTGGCCACAGCAGCCTTGACCTTCTGGGTCGCGTCAGCGTAAGCGGCGTTGGCCTGGGCCAGGGCACCCTTCACGGCGGACACAGCGGCTTCGGAGCCGGCCGGGGCGTTCTTGAAGAGGGTTTCCAGGGAGCTGTTGAGCTGGCCCATCAGGCTCGCCAGGTCGGCTTCGGCCTGGGCGCTCAGCTCGGACTTCACGGAGGCGCCGATGGCGGCCACGGCGCGACCGTAGGCGACGACCTTTTCA
>JAEUNY010000005.1 GCA_016791005.1 Zoogloeaceae bacterium | reverse complement strand
CATGAGCCACCCCGCCGTCGTGCAGGCCGGCTTGCCGGTGGAACTGGTGCCGGGCGTCCATTGGATCGGGGCGCTGGACCCGGCCATGCGCAAGTTCGACATCATCCTCAACACCGCCAACGGCACCAGCTACAACGCCTACTGCGTGCGGGGCGCCGAGGGGGTGGCGGTGATCGACACGGTGAAGATCGAGTTCGCCGACGAGTTCTTCGCCCGCCTGGAGGCGGTGGCCCGCTATGACGAGATCCAGGCGGTGGTGCTGAATCACCTGGAGCCCGATCACTCCGGCGCATTGCCCGAACTGATGCGCCGCGCGCCTCAGGCCCGGCTCATCATCTCCAATCGCGCCCCGGCCATCCTCAAGGCCTTGCTGCGGGAGTTGGGTACCGAGCCCAGCTTCACAGTGGCCGACGACGGCGACGGTATCGACCTGGGCGGGCGGCGCCTGGCCTTCGTGAATACCCCCTACCTGCACTGGCCCGACACCCAATGCACCTTCCTGGAGGAGGAGGGCATCCTCTTCTCCGCCGACGTTTTCGGTTGTCATTTCTGCGACGACCGCTTGTGGAACGACGCGGTGGGGGACTTTCGCTTCTCCTTCAACTACTACTACCAGCACATCATGCGGCCCTTCCGCGCCCACGTGCTGGAAGCCCTGGACAAGCTGGAGCCCCTGGCGCCGCGCATGATCGCCCCCGCTCACGGCCCCATCCTGCGCCGCAACCCGCGGGAATACATGGCCCGCTACCGCCGCCTGGCCAGCTCCGAGCTGGGCCGGGACGAGGGGGAGAAATCCCTGCTGGTCTTCTACGCCTCGGCCTACGGCAATACGGCCCGCATGGCCCGGGCGGTGGCGGAGGGGGCGGAGGAGGTGATGGGCGTGCGGGTGTCCCTCTTCGACCTGCAATCCAATGACGTGGCGCCCTTCGTGGACCTGGTGGAAGAAGCCGACGCCCTGGCCTTTGGCTCGCCGACCCTCAACGCCGATGCGGTGAAACCCATCTGGGATCTGCTCTCCTCCCTCACCCTGGTGAATGTGAAAGGCAAGCTCGGCGCGGCCTTCGGCTCCTACGGCTGGAGCGGCGAAGCCGTGGGCCTGGTGGAAGACCGCTTGCGTGGCTTGAAGATGCGGGTGCCGGTGCAGGGGGTGCGGGCCAAGCTCAACCCCACCGACGGCGACCTGGAGACCTGCCGGGCCCTGGGCCGCGAGATCGGCGCCCATCTGGTGGGCAAAGCCCGGCGCAAGGTGATCGACATGTCCGAGCTGGTCGGCTGACGTCATGAATACAGCGACTGCGCGGCCCAATCCGGCCCGTCCGGTGCTCGACGCACTCATTGGTACGACTGCACTCCTCGGGCCAGGCTTGGGCCGCTCGTTACGCATTCTTCACGACTTCTGAAACCCACTGCAAAACCGAGCGAAAGGAACAAAGCATGCCCAAGGCCAGCGTCACCTTCGATGATATCGGCGTCACCGTCACCGTGCCTGCAGGGACGCGCCTCATCGAGGTCTCGGAGAAAGTCGGGGCCGGCATCACTTACGGCTGCCGCGAGGGGGAATGCGGCACCTGCATGATGAAGATCGTCGCCGGCATGGAGAACCTCGCCACCGCCTCGGTACTGGAGCGCCAGGTCCTATCCGACAACCTCGCCCCCCGCAGCAACCGCCTGGCCTGCCAGGCCCAGGTGCTGGGCGGCGAGGTGGTCGTCCGGCCAGGGTGAGGAGGGCGCGATGAATCTTCTCCGCCGGCCCGCTCGCCCCCTGGCCCGCGCCCAACCCCCGCTGATGCGCCAGTACTGGCTGCATCGGTGGCTGGCCGAGACGCACACCCAGGACGCGCCGGCGCCCGGAACCGAATCACCAACGACAGAGAGCGGCGAAGCCACTCCGGACGACCAGACGTAGTCGCGCCCGGATGCCACGCCAAAAACCATTTGAATCACGATCAGGAAGTTTGGAGTTGAATCATGCCTAACATCACTTTTTCCAGCCCGGAGCATCGGGACAAGACCATCTACGCCCCCGCCGGCAGCCACACGGACACCATCCTCAAGGTGGCCAAATCCAACCACATTCCCATCGAGTTCTCCTGCGAGGACGGGGAATGCGGGACCTGCCTGATCAAGGTGACGGTCATCGACAAGCACAAGGGCAAGCACGCCGGGCATCTGACGCCCAAGGAGCGCACTGTCCTCAAGGAACTGAAGAAGGTCACCCAGGAAGAGCTGGACACCATGTACGTGGATGATCTGGCACCACCCTGGCGGCTGGCCTGCCAGTGCATCGTCCGGGACGAGGACATCCTCGTCGAATACGGGACGGGCGACCTGTCCTGACCTCTGACGGTGGGCCCGGTGGCTGCCGGGCGTGCCGTCCGACCGATCATCGACCGGGCCGGCCCAAGGGCTCGGCGCAGGCTGAGCGCCGGGCAAGGGGCGACAGGCCGGTCCGGGCCGATGATCCCAACAAATGATGCCCATCCAGGAGATCGCCATGTTCGCCGAGTCCCATGCCACTGTCCGCGGCCAGCGGCCAAGCCTGCCCGATGCGCGGGCGTCCCTCCAGGCTCACCTGATGAGTCATGCCCTGGGCTACGCCAACGACGCGCTCTTCGCGCATCTGTTGGCTGGCTGGACCTTGGGCCAGGGCAGTCTTCCCGCCCATCTGGGGCTGGGGTCGGAGTGGTTCGGCCGTCTCCTGGAGCGGCACTTTCCCCGCCTGCGCTGGCAACCCCCGGGATTGGCGGACACCGCCGCGGACCGTCACGAGCGGGCCCTGGAATTCGATGATCTGGCCGCCCTGCTCACCCTGTATGCCGATCGCGAGGTGGAGGGCTCCTTCGCCATGGCGCGTATCGTCGCTGAGGGCTGCCTGGGCGGCGATCATCTCTGGCAGGACCTGGGCCTGCCCTCCCGGCGTGAGCTCACTGCGCTGATGCTGCGCAATTTTCCCCGGCTGGCGGCGGAGAACACCCAGGACATGCGCTGGAAGAAATTTCTCTATCGCCGCCTGTGCGAAATGGAAGGGCTCATCGCCTGCCGTTCGCCCACCTGCGAAGCCTGCTGCGATTATGCGGCCTGCTTCGTGCCGGCCGGCGCGGGGGCGAAGGGGGCCTGACCGATGATCGGGGTCGATGCGGACCTCGAAGATCGGGCCATCGCCGCCTACCTCGGCCTGGCCCTGGGGGATGCCCTGGGCGCCACGGTGGAGTTTTTGACTCCTCGCGAGATCGCCCATCAGTTTTCCCGCGAGGGCGGTGTCCATCGCCACATCATCGGGGGCGGCTGGCTGCGGCTGGGCGCGGGGGAGGTGACCGACGACACGACCATGGCCCTGGCTCTGGGCGAGGCGATCCTTGCCGAGGGCGGCCAGGTGCGTCCTCCGGCGGTCGCCCGCGCCTTCGATGCCTGGATGCGGGCCAAACCGGTGGATATCGGCAACACTGTGCGCCGGGGGATTCTCCATTTTCGCCGCACCGGCCGCCCCTGGGTGAGGCCGTCCGCGGATGCCGGCAATGGCGCCGCGATGCGCTGCCTGCCGGTGGCCCTGACCGGCGCCCGCTGGTCGGAGCGCCGTCTCGCCCGTGCGGCGCTCGCCCAGGCCTGGGTGACCCATCGCCACCCCCTGGCGGACGCCGCCACGGTCTGCCTCGTGTTGATGGCGAAGGATGCGCTGGCGGGCCTGGGGCAGGAGGCTCTGGCGACGCGGGCCGAGGCGCTGGTGCGCCGCCATCCGGAATTTCGCTGGGAGGGTGCGCGTCTGGACAACCCCTCCGGCTACATCGTGGATACGGTCAAAGCGGTATTCGCCGGCGTCCTGGCGCCGGGGGATTTCACGGAGCGTCTGGTGGCGATCGTCAATCGAGGCGGGGATGCCGATACCACGGGCGCCATTGCCGGGATGCTGCTGGGCGCCCTCGCAGGCACTCGGGGGCTGCCCGAGCCGTGCCTGGACCGCCTGCGGGCGGAAATTCGCGTGCGCTGCGTGGCCCAAGCCCGGGCCCTGGCTGCGGCCGACAATGCCCCGCGGGGCGAGACCGCCGGCGTGCCGGGATCAGTGGGGCGCGGGCTTCTTGCCCAGGAGGCTGGAAGCCTCGTCCCGGGCTAGGGGCTTGGAGAACAGAAACCCCTGCGCTTCCTCGCAGCCCAGATCGAGCAGGAACTGGCGCTGGGCTTCGGTCTCGATGCCCTCGGCGATGAGTTCCAGGCGAAGAATGCGCGCCAGGGCGACGATGGCCCGAGTGACTTCGCTGTCGTTGGGATCGTCGGGCAAATCCTGCACAAAGGAGCGGTCGATCTTGATCCGGTCGATGGGCAGGTGGCGGAGCAGACTCAGGGACGAAAAGCCGGTGCCGAAGTCGTCGATCGACAGGCTGACCCCAAGCGCCCGCAGTCTCCCCAACAGGTTCTTGCTCTGATCCACGGCCTGCAGGGTGCTCTCGGTGATCTCCAGTTCGAGCTGGGCGGCAGGAAAACCGGTCGAATACAGAGCATTGGCGACGATGTCCACGAAGTCTTCAGCCATCATCTGCCGCACGGAGACGTTCACGGCCAACCGAAGATTCTGGTGCCCGGCGTCCATCCACCGGCGGCCCTGCTGGCAGGCGGTGCGCAGGACCCAGGCACCGATGTATTCGATCAGCCCGCATTCCTCGGCAATCGGGATGAACGCGTCGGGGGCGATCATGCCCCGCTGGGGATGACGCCAGCGGATCAGGGCTTCGAAGCCGATGAGGCGGGCGTCGGCCATATGCACCACCGGCTGGTAGAACAGTTCCAGTTCCTCGTTGGCGATCGCCCGGCCAAGCCCTTGCTCGATCTTGAGCCGCTCATGGGCATCGCGGGCCATGTCGTTGGAGTAGAACGCGTAGCGGTTGCGGCTCCGGTTCTTGGCGGAGTACATGGCGTTGTCGGCGGCCTTGAGGAGGTCGTCCCGATTGTCGGCATCCTCGGGGAACACGGCGATGCCGATGCTGGCGGTCAGGCTGATCCGCTCATGGCCCAGTTCGATCTCGGTGCGCAACTCGACGAGGAGTTTTTCGGCGAGCCCGGCGCAGTCTTCCAGGCGCGATGCGCCGGGCATCACGATCACGAATTCGTCGCCGCCCAGGCGGACGGCCGTATCCGAGCGGCGGATCAGGCGGGCGATGCGCCCGGCCACCACCTGCAGCAACTGGTCGCCCCGGGCATGGCCGAGGGTGTCGTTGATCAGCTTGAAGCCGTCCAGATCGATGAACAGGACCGCGACCCGCTCGTTGTGGGTGCGGGCGCGGGGCAGTTCGGCCTCCAGGACATTCTTCAGTTTGTTGCGATTCCCCAGTCCGGTGAGGGCGTCATGGAATGCGAGGTGGCGGATCTCTTCCTGGGCGCGGCGAATGGCGGAAATGTCGGCCAAGGTGACCACATAGTTGATGACTTCTCCCTGATCGCTGAGAACGGCGCAGATGTTCTGCCACGCCGGGAAGGTGCCGCCATCCCGGCGCAGGCAGGTGATTTCGCCACTCCAGTGGGTTCGGCCAGGTTCCTGTAGGTCGGGGTAGAACACGTCGTGGCGCCGGCGGGCGGCGAGAAATTCTCCGGGATCGCGACCCTGGACGTCGGCGGCGGAGTGGCCGGTGAGGGTTTCAAAGGCCGGATTGACCGATTGGACGCAGCGTTGCGCATCGAGAATGGCGATGCCTTCCGCGGTCGTGCGGAATACGACTTCCGCCTGCTGCAATTGTCCCTGCCGCTCCCGCTCGTCCGTCACGTCTCGCATGACGCCGACCATGCGCGGGGCCGTTGACCCGGGCGTGAAGTAGGGACGGGCGTTGATGTCGATCCAGCTTGCGGCGGCGGACTCGGCGCGGCTGGAGATCACTCGGACGCAGGCCGAGATCTGGGCGTAATTGACGATGGCCGATTCCACGGCGGGCCGGTCGCTGGGGTCGATGAAGGCGAGAAAACTTTCCGGTCCCGAGCTCAGGCTGGAGGGGGGGCGGCCGAGGATGGCCGCGGTATGGCCGCTGCATTCGAAGGCGTCGGAATCCGCCGACCACTCCCAGACCCCGAGTTGGGCGGCATCCATGGCGAGGCGCAGGCGCTCTTCGGATTTTTCAAGGGCCCGTTCGGTTTCCCGTCGCGCCAGGGCCATGCGGATCGTGGCCCCCAACTCGCGGCTTTCCACCGGTTTGACCAGGTAGCCGTAGGGCAGACTCTGTTCAGCCTGGGCGAGGGTACGCTCCTCGGTGAACGCGGTGAGGAAGATCACCGGGATCTGCAGGGTGTGGCGGATCTCCCGCGCGGCCTCGGTGCCGTCCATCGCTCCCTGCAGGTGAATGTCCATCAAAACCAGATCGGGTTGGCAGCGGGCGGCATCCACGATCGCCTGCTCGCCGGATGACGCGATGGCAACGATCTGGTGACCAAAGGATTCGAGGTTCTGGGCGAGGTCCAGGGCGATGATGCGCTCGTCCTCGACAATCATGATTCGGCTTTGCATGGGAAAACTCCTACCCGGAAGGGCGGGTCGATATACGGGACAAAAATAATTCGTAGCGCGTGCCGGACGCCCGGTCGAGGCGAAGGATTCCGCCGGTCTGTTCCGCAAGCAATGGGATGAGCTGGAACCCGAGGGATTTGTTACTCCCGAGTTGCAGATTACCGGATATTCCGACGCCGTCGTCCGCCACTTCCAGGCGGATCTCGTCGACGCCCGTTCGGTTCAGTGTCACCCGCACCTGGCCGCGCCGGCCGTCCGGAAACCCGTGCTTGATGGAGTTGGTGACGAGTTCATTCACCAACAGGCCGCAGGGGACTGCCCGCTGTAGGTCCAGGGTGATCCCGGCTTCATCGGTCTGAAAGTCGACGACGACTCGGTTGCGAATCTCGGTGAAGCTTTCCGCGAGCAGTCGACACAGGCGGCGCAGATACTCGGCGAGGTCGACGCCGGAGAAGTCGCTGTGTTCGTAGAGCAATTGATGGATCAGGGCCATGGCCTTGACCCGGCGCTGGCTCTCCGCCAACGCGGCGGCGACTTCGGCCCCCGAGGCGCGGGCCTGCAGGCTGAGCAGGCTGGAGATGACCTGCAGGTTGTTTTTGACCCGATGGTGGATCTCGTTCAACAGGACCGTCTTCTCGGCCAGGGCTTTTTCGATGAGATCGCGGTAGGCCTTGCGGGTCGTCACGTCCTGGATCGTGGCCAGCACCATGGTTTCGCCGCTGGTGGAGATGGGATTGAGCCCGATCTCGACCGGAAATTCGCTACCGTCCTTGCGCCGGGCGTAGAGTTCGCGCCGGCCCGCCATGTCGCGGGCCTCGGGCGTCTGCATGTAGCCGGAGAAGAGGGCGCCGTGGGCCCCCCGGTAGCGTTCCGGCATCAGGAGTTCCACCGGCTGGCCGAGCATCTCGTCCCGGCGGTAGCCAAAGAGGTGCTCCATGCTGGCATTGGCCAGGACGATGCGGCCATCCATGCCCACCATCGCCATGCCGTCAGGTGCGGCCTCCACCACCTGGCGGAAGCGGCGTTCGGACAGGAGCAGGGCATCTTCTCCGGCTTTGCGGGCGCTCACATCCACCGCCGATGAGATGAGGTGAGTGATCCGGCCGTCTTCGTCGCGCAGGGGCACCAGCATCAACTCGACGGTGATGAGATTCGTGGCGGTCATGCGCTTCACGATGTCGAAGCGCGGGGTCTCGCCCCGGCTCGCCGAGGTGACCGCCTGCTCCACGCGGTCCTGGGCTTCGGGGTCGTGGCTCCACCAGAAGCAATCCCAATACTTTTTTCCCCGTACGTCCCTGAGCTCGAGGCCCGACAACTCGAGGGGGGGGCGGTTGGCTTCGACCACCGTCCCGTCCGGGGTGAGCATGCAGACGTGGGTCGAGAGGCTGTCCAGCACCCGCAGGCTCAGCGCCCGGGATTCGAGGAGCCGGGTCTGGGTCTGGCGCTGCTCGGTGACATCAGAAGCGAAAAGGACCCAGCCGGTCGCCGCGACGTCGGAGGTGGAATACGGGTGGAGACGCAGAATGAGGTGAGTGGCGCTCCCGGGACGGCAGGGAAATTCGTCGACGATTTCGACCTCGGTCTGCACCGGCGGGCTGGCAAGGGTTTGTTCGACGAGGGGTACGACGTGGCGCGCGAACGGGTAAGGGAGCGTGCCGATGGAGCGTCCGATCAGGGTTTCGGCCGGGAGGCCGGCCAGGGCTGCGAAGGCCCGATTCACGCGCAGGCAGGTCCACGCGCCATCGAATTCCGCCAGGGCCAGGGGCAGCGATTCGTACATGCCCCCGTCAGGCGGTTCGGCCAGTTGAGACACCTCGCGATGGTGCAATGCGATACCTCCTGAGCGTTGGGCGTCCGCTGAGGGCCGCACCCGATCGGAAACGGTCAGGCGGCAATAAACTTGAGGGCAGAGAAACCCTTGTTCCGTGGGGGTTTTGTCGTGGCTGGTGGGAGGCGAGTTATCCCGTGGGGGTTCCCGCGGCCAGGACACATTGGCGGATGTGGGCAAGTGCCGCGCGCAGGGTGTCGGCCAGGGGGCGGTTCAGGTGGCAGTGCTGATAGCGGCGGCGCAGCAAATAGAGGAGGAGACGGGTCTGAGTCAGACTCAGGTCCGCCGTTGGACCGGGATGGAGAACCAGCGGCTTGGCGCTGACAAGCTGGACGATGGGGGCCCCGACGAGGGGGTCGGCAGCCAGGGTGTCGGCGTCGGGCAATGCCAGGGCAAACCACTGCGCCGGGGACTCCTCAGGCGACCAGATGTCGGTGGCGGCGGGCAGCCAGTCCGGATCGAGGGCGGTGTCGGGCACCGTGTTCCCGCGGGCCCAACGACCCATCCAGAAGGCGCGGCGACGGTAGCGCCGGATCAGCGCCGGCGGCAGCGGAAACGTCGCCGCGATCAACGCCGCCATGGCTGGAAAGTCTTCGCCAGGCGCGCCGCCGATCAGGCCTTCGTCCCGTTCGGCGGCAAGGCGGGTGAGGATGCGGGCAACCTGGGGGCCTTGGGTGCGGAAGTCGTCGGCCGTTCGAATTCGGTTCCAGGGGCAGGCCGAGGCCGCGCCGTCAGGCCAGGGAATCGCGGCATATTCGCGCGACGCTTGGGCCAGCCCCGGGTCGGCTGTGGAGTGGGGCGGGGGGAGATCGCGCGGGGCGCCCACGGCGAGGGGGAGGCTAGCCGAACCGGCCGGTGATGTAATCCTCGGTCGCCTTTTGCCGAGGGTTCACGAACAACTGGTCGGTGAGGCCGAATTCGATCAATTCTCCGAGGTACATGTAGGCCGTGTAATCGGAGATTCGCGCCGCCTGCTGCATGTTGTGGGTGACGATGACGATGGTGAAGTCGTCCTTGAGTTCGTCGATGAGTTCCTCGATGCGGGCCGTGGCGATGGGGTCCAGCGCGGAAGTGGGCTCGTCCAGCAGCACGACCTTCGGCTTGACCGCGATCCCCCGGGCGATGCACAGGCGCTGCTGCTGGCCGCCGGAGAGGCTCATGCCACTCTGCTTGAGCTTGTCCTTGACCTCGTCCCACAAGGCGGCCTTGCGCAGGGCCCACTCGACCCGGTCGTCGAGGTCGGCGCGGGAAAGGCGTTCGTGGAGGCCGACGCCGAAGGCGATGTTGTCGTAGATCGACATGGGGAAGGGCGTCGGTTTCTGGAACACCATGCCCACCCGGGCGCGCAGGGCGGCCACATCCATGCGGGGATCGAGGAGGTTCTGGCCGTCGAGGAGGATCTCCCCTTCGGCGCGCTGGTGCGGGTAGAGGTCATACATCCGGTTGATGGTTCGCAGCAGGGTGGATTTGCCGCAGCCGGAGGGGCCGATGAAGGCCGTGACCTTGGAACGCGCGATTTCGAAGTGGATGTTCTTCAGGGCGTGGAAGTCGCCATAGAAGAAGTTGAAGTTGCGAAAGGCGATCTGGGCTTCGCCCGCAGGGATTGGGGTGTGGGCATTCATGGGGTTCGGCTCAGCTGAGTTTTTCGGCGCGGAAGAGAATTCGGGCCAGGATGTTGAGGCCCAGCACGCCCAGGGAGATGAGCAGCACGCCGGCCCAGGCCAGACGTTGCCAGTCTTGGAAGGGGCTCATGGCGAACTTGAAGATCGTCACCGGCAGATTGGCCATCGGTTCGTTGAGCGACAGGCTCCAGAACTGATTGGACAGCGCGGTGAAGAGGAGGGGGGCGGTTTCCCCCGCAATGCGCGCCACGGCCAGCAGCACGCCGGTCACCACTCCGGAGCGGGCGGCCCGCAGCGTCACCCGCAGGATCACCACGTGACGCGGTGCGCCCAGGGCGAAGGCCGCTTCACGCAGCGAATTGGGCACCAGCATCAGCATGTTCTCGGTGGTGCGGATGACGACTGGGAGGACCAGCAGGGCGAGGGCCAGGGCGCCGGCCCAGCCGGAAAAGCGGCCGGTCGTGGCGACCACCGTGGCATACACGAAGAGTCCGATCACGATGGAGGGCGCCGACAGGAGCAGGTCATTCACGAAGCGGGTGATTCTCCCCAGCCAGTTGCTGCGCCCGAACTCGGCCAGGTAGATGCCGGCCAGGATCCCCACCGGCGAGCCGATGGCGGTGCCCAATCCGACGAGGATCAGACTGCCGACGATGGCGTTGAGCAGGCCGCCGGTGTCGGCCCCCGGGGGGGGCGTCATCTCGGTGAACAGCGAAAGCGAGAGGGCGCCCACGCCCAGGTCGAGCACGGTCCACAGGATCCAGATTAGCCAGGTGAGACCAAAGGCCATGGCGCCCATGGACAGACCGAGGGCCAGGCGATTGACGAGCTTGCGACGGCGGTGGAGGTCCATGCTCAGCGCCCTCCTTCACTGGCGGCGAGCCGCATGAGGAGCAGCTTGGAGAGCAGCAGGACAACCATGGTGATGAGGAAGAGGATCAGCCCCAGCTCCATGAGGGCTGCCGTGTGCAGGCCCGGCCCGGCCTCGCCGAACTCGTTGGCCAGCGCCGAGGTGATGCTGTTCCCCGGCAGGAACAGGGAAGCCGAATTCAGGAAATTGGTGTTGCCGATGACGAAGGTGACCGCCATCGTTTCCCCGAGGGCGCGCCCGAGGCCGAGCATGATGCCGCCAATCACCCCGGTCTTGGTGTAAGGCAGAACGACCCGCCAGCTCACTTCCCAGGTGGTGCAGCCCAGGCCGTAGGCGGACTCCTTGAGCATGGCGGGGGTGACTTCGAAGACGTCCCGCATGACGGCAGCGATGTAGGGAATGATCATGATGGCAAGGATGATTCCCGCGCACAGCAGGCCGATTCCCATGGGGGGGCCGGTGAAGAGGGTGCCGATCAGCGGGATCTGCCCCAGGGTGGCCGCGAGGAGCGGCTGGACCTCGGCGAAGATCGGCACGAAGACCAGGAGACCCCACATGCCGAACACAATGCTCGGAATAGCGGCCAGGAGTTCGATGGCGGTGCCCAGGGGGCGGCGCAGCCACGCGGGTGAGAGTTCGGTCAGAAACAGGGCGATGCCGAAACTGACCGGCACGGCGATGATCAGGGCGATCAGCGACGTGACGACGGTCCCGTAGATTGGGATGACGGCGCCGAAGCGTTCGGCGGGGGGATTCCATTCCGCCGAAAACAGGAAGCCGATGCCAAAGGTCTCGATCGCCGGCCAGGAGGCGACCGCCAGGGCAACGAGGATGCCCAGCAGCACCGCGAGGGCCAGCCAGGCGAAGCCGGTGGACAGCCCCGTAAAAAGGTGACCCGAAATTTTTGAGCGGGGCGCGGGGCGCGGGGGGGCGGAGGCACGGGATTCGACGTCCACGGCGGGGACCAGGGTAGACATGGCAGGAACTCGTGGGGCACCGCCCGGGCGCGGAACACGCCCGGCCGGGCCGTTGGGGGCGACGCGCTTACTTGGCGTCGATGGTCTTTCCAGAGGCGTCCTTGAGCTGGGACCAGGAAGCGCGGATCTGCTTGACCGTGGCTTCGGGCAGCGGCACGTAGTCCAGGGAAGCCGCCATCTCGCCGCCGTGTCCGTAGGCCCAGTCGAAGAACTTGAGGACTTCGGTGCCCTGGGTCGGCTTGTCCTGGGTCTTGTGCATCAGGATGAAGGTAGCGCCGGAGAGGGGCCAGCTTGCCTTGCCGGGCTGGTCGGTGAGGATTTCGTAGAACTGATGGCTCCAGTCGGCGCCGGCCGCCGCGGCCTTGAAGGTGGAATCGTCCGGCTCCACGAACTGGCCGTCCTTGTTCTTCATCTGGGCGTGGGTCAGCTTGTTTTGCTTGGCGTAGGCGAACTCCACGTAGCCGATGGAGCCCGGCAGGCGCTGCACGAAGGCCGACACGCCCTCGTTGCCCTTGCCGCCCAGGCCCAGGGGCCACTGCACGGCGGTGCCTTCCCCGACTTTGGCCTTCCAGTCCTCGCTGACCTTGGAAAGGTAGTTGGTGAAGATGAAGGTGGTGCCGGAGCCGTCGGCCCGGCGCACGACGCCGATCTCCTGCTCAGGCAGCTTGAGGGTCGGGTTCAGGGCCGCCAGGGCCGGGTCGTTCCACTTGGTGATTTTGCCGAGATAGATATCTGCCAGCACCGGGCCGGTCAGCTTGACTTCGCCGGGTTTGATGCCGGGCAGGTTCATCACCGGCACCACGCCGCCGATCACGGTGGGAAATTGCAGCATGCCGTCCTTGTCGAGATCCGCCGGCTTCAGCGGCATGTCCGAGGCGCCGAAATCGACGGTCTTCGCGGTGATCTGCTTGATGCCCCCACCGGAACCGATGGACTGATAGTTCAGCCGGTGGCCGGTGGCCTTCTGGTACGCGTCCGCCCACTTGGCATAGATCGGGGCGGGGAAGGAGGCGCCGGCGCCGGTAATGTCGGCGGCGAAGGCATTGGAAGCCAGGGTGACGCAGGTGGCGAAGGTGAAAAGGGGGCGTGTGACGGCCTTGAGCATGAGGGTCTCCGTATGAGATCGCTGGGGGTCCCAGGGGTGGGGCGGGCGGGACGGGCATCCCGCAATGCAGCGTGGAGACTAAGGGTCGAATGTTATGGCCGTGTGACAGGCGGTCGTGCGATGGGGAGGGCGAGCGTGCGGGGAGCCACCGAGGTCCGCCCGGGCGGGCGGTCGGTCGGGCTCAGAGGACGGGCAGGGTGTTGCGGGTCAGTTCGACTTGGACGCCGCTGGCGCGAACGGCGTTGAGATGGGCGGCGAGGGCGGCGTCCATGGTGGCCAGATGCAGGCTGAACCACTCCGGAAGCCCGCTCTGAACGTAGGAGCGGGCGAGAAACACCCGCCCTCGGTTGAGGCCGCGGCCGAACTGGCTCAGCTCATCGATGACCCGTTTATGCTCGCCGGCATGCTCGCCCAGGGCCGGGAAGCCACTCTTCATCATCAACTCTTCTTCGGCGGCGAAATGGGCCCGGGTGTGATTCATGAGGGATTTGAATCGTTCGGCGAATTCCCGGTCCGGGCAGTTGGCCAGCGCGTTCACCAACTCGACGAATTCCCGGTGGGCAAGGTCCATCTCCGCCACCCGGAGGGGGTGGCGGTCGTCTTGCCAGGTGATCGCGAGCGCTGCGGGCTCCAAGGGCGGCGCCGGATTGGCCTCGGCGCTCATGCGGCCTCCGCCTGGCTGGCGGCCGGCAACTGCAGGCCCAGGCGGGCGCAGAACTTTCGCTCCCGTGGGGTGGGGGTGTCGATGAGTGCCCATCCCGCCGGCTGGGCGGAGCCCCAGATCAGGTCGGCCAGCACCATCCGCTCGGTGTCGCGG
>JAEUNY010000168.1 GCA_016791005.1 Zoogloeaceae bacterium | reverse complement strand
TAGGCCTTCGCCTCGCCACCAAACTTCGACGACAGAATCGTCGTGATCGCCGCCGTCAGCGTCGTCTTGCCATGGTCCACGTGACCAATCGTCCCAACGTTCACGTGCGGCTTCGTACGCTCAAACTTTCCCTTAGCCATGCTTTGCGTTCCCTATGAGAAATTTGAAAAGTGATTATTTTTTGTTGCTGATGACTGCCTCGGCCACGCTCTTCGGGGCTTCGGAATAATGCTTGAATTCCATCGAATACGTCGCCCGGCCCTGAGTGAGCGAACGCAACTGGGTCGCATAGCCAAACATCTCCGCCAGCGGAACCTCGGCGCGAATGACCTTCATCCCAGCCACATCGTCCATACCGAGCACGATTCCGCGACGCCCCGACAGGTCACCCATCACATTGCCCATGAAGTCCTCCGGCGTCTCCACCTCGACAGCCATCATCGGCTCGAGCAGCACGGGGTTGGCACGGCGCAAACCTTCTTTGAAAGCCATTGAACCCGCCATCTTGAAGGCGTTTTCGTTGGAGTCCACATCGTGGTAGGAGCCGAAGTGCAGCGTGACTTTCACGTCCACCACTGGGAAGCCGGCCAACACGCCATTGGGCAGCGCTTCCTGAATCCCCCGATCAACCGCTGGGATGTATTCGCGGGGCACCACGCCACCCTTGATCGCATCAACGAACTCGTACCCTTTGCCCGGTTGCTGCGGCTCGACGTTAATAACCACATGACCATACTGGCCGCGCCCACCGGTCTGCTTGACGAACTTCCCTTCAACGTCATTCGCTGGCTTACGAATCGTCTCGCGGTAGGCGACCTGAGGCGCACCGACGTTGGCTTCCACGTTGAACTCACGCTTCATCCGGTCGACGATGATCTCGAGGTGCAATTCACCCATACCGGAAATAATGGTCTGGCCAGACTCTTCGTCAGTCCGAACGCGGAAGGAGGGGTCTTCGGCAGCCAGACGAGACAGGGCAATACCCATCTTTTCCTGGTCGCTTTTGGTCTTGGGCTCCACGGCCACGTGGATCACGGGATCCGGAAACTCCATGCGCTCCAGCACGATCGGCGCGGAGGGATCGCAGAGGGTTTCACCGGTGGTCACTTCCTTGAGACCCACGCAGGCAGCGATGTCGCCCGCGCGCACTTCCTTGATTTCTTCGCGCTCGTTGGCGTGCATTTGCAGAATACGCCCGATCCGCTCCTTCTTGCCCCGCACGGAGTTCATCACCGTGGAACCGGATTCCAGCACGCCGGAATAGACGCGAACGAAGGTCAACTGACCAACGAAAGGATCGGTCATCAGCTTAAAAGCCAAGGCAGCAAATTTCTCGCTGTCGTCGGCCCGACGCAGCACTTCCTTTTCGTCATCGTCGGTGCCAGCGACCGGAGGAATATCCACCGGAGACGGCAGAAACTCGATCACTGCGTCGAGCATGCGCTGCACGCCCTTGTTCTTGAACGCCGTCCCGCACAGCATGGGCTGGATCTCGCAGGCGATGGTGCGGGTCCGCAGGCCAAGTTTGATCTGCTCTTCGGACAACTCGCCATTCTCGAGGTATTCGTTCATCAACTCCTCGGAAGCTTCGGCCGCCGCCTCCACCATCTGCTCACGCCAGGACTCCGCCTCGTCCTGCAGTTCTGCAGGAACATCCCGGTACTCGAACTTCATCCCCTGGGATGCCTCATCCCAGTAGATCGCCTTCATCTTGATCAGATCGACGACCCCGAGAAAATTCTCTTCGGCCCCAATGGGGATCACGATCGGTACAGGGCTCGCTTTCAGACGAGTCTTCATCTGCTCGACGACCTTAAAGAAATTGGCCCCCTGGCGATCCATCTTGTTCACGAACGCGAGGCGGGGCACCTTGTACTTGGTCGCCTGGCGCCACACCGTTTCGGACTGGGGCTGAACCCCACCGACCGCGCAATAGACCATGCAAGCGCCGTCAAGCACGCGCATGGAGCGCTCCACCTCGATCGTGAAATCCACGTGACCCGGGGTGTCGATGATATTGAAACGATGCTCCGGGAAGGACATGTCCATGCCCTTCCAAAAGCAAGTGGTGGCCGCAGAAGTGATGGTGATGCCACGCTCCTGCTCCTGCGCCATCCAGTCCATCGTGGCCGCACCGTCGTGCACTTCACCAATCTTGTGATTGACCCCGGTGTAATACAGGATCCGCTCGGTGGTGGTGGTCTTCCCGGCGTCAATGTGAGCCGAAATGCCGATGTTCCGATATCGCTCGATGGGTGTCTTGCGCGCCACTTTATATGCCTACCTTCCTGAGGCCGCCTAGCAGTTTGCGGCCGAGAGTTCCGTTACAAACCAAACGAGCCCTGCGACAGGGCCCGATTGCTCGCTTCCAATTAGAATTAGAAACGGTAGTGCGAGAAGGCCTTGTTGGCCTCCGCCATGCGGTGCACCTCTTCGCGCTTCTTCATGGCCGCCCCGCGACCTTCAGAAGCCTCGAGGAGTTCGCCACCCAGGCGCTGGGCCATGGACTTTTCGGAACGCTTGCGGGCCGCCTCGCGAATCCAGCGCATGGACAGGGCCATACGGCGGGCAGGACGCACCTCAACCGGCACCTGGTAGTTGGCACCCCCGACACGACGGCTCTTTACCTCGACCACCGGCTTGACATTCGATAGCGCGGCCGCGAAGACTTCTAGCGGCTCCTTGCCGGATTTCGAGCCAATGTGCGCAAATGCACCATAGACAATGCGCTCGGCAACGGCTTTTTTCCCAGCCTGCATGATGACGTTGATGAATTTGGACACGTCCTGGCTACCGAATTTCGGATCGGCCAGAACTTCACGCTTGGGTACTTCACGACGACGGGGCATGACAATCTCTCGCTATCTGTCTGATGACGCCAACACTTAGGCCTTCTTGGGACGCTTGGCGCCGTACTTGGAACGGGACTGCTTCCGATCCTTCACCCCCTGCAGATCCAGGGAACCACGAACGATGTGGTAACGCACACCCGGCAGATCCTTTACCCGGCCGCCACGGATCAGCACCACGGAGTGCTCCTGGAGGTTATGGCCTTCGCCACCGATGTAGGAAATGACCTCAAAACCGTTAGTCAGGCGCACTTTGGCAACCTTACGCAGCGCGGAGTTCGGCTTTTTGGGCGTCGTGGTATAGACCCGGGTACACACACCGCGCTTCTGAGGACAGGCCTCCAGCGCGGGCACCTTGCTCTTGACGTCCGCCACGGCCCGCGGCTTGCGGACCAACTGATTGATGGTTGGCATAGCTTCTAGAATTTCCGAAAAGACCGAGGCAGCCCGGGAGGGCCGCCTCGGAAGGTTTATTCCGGCTTGGGCTGGCGCTAGAGGCCAGCCCGGAAAAAGAGGCCGGATTTTAGCGTGACCCTAACCGATGCGTCAACCTGCTGGCACATCCTGGGGGAGTTCCTCGGAGGTAGTTTCCGGAGACCAGGCGTGCCCTCCCCCCAAGTCTTCCCCGACCGATTGCGAATGGCGGTTGCGGTGATAGGCCAGGCCCGTCCCCGCCGGGATGAGACGACCGACGATCACGTTCTCCTTCAGGCCCCGCAACTCGTCCCGCTTGCCCATGATGGCCGCCTCGGTGAGCACTCGCGTGGTTTCCTGGAAGGACGCCGCAGAGATGAAAGAGTCGGTGGACAAGGAGGCCTTGGTGATCCCCAACAGCAGATACTCGTAGGAGGCCGCCAGTTTGCCATCGGCCACTACCTTGTCGTTCTCGTCCAGCACCTCGGCACGCTCGACCTGCTCTTCACGGATGAAGCCGGTGTCGCCCGGATCCGTGATGACCACCCGGCGCAGCATTTGCCGCACGATCACTTCGATGTGCTTGTCGTTGATCTTCACACCCTGGAGGCGATAGACGTCCTGAACCTCGTCGATGATGTAGCGGGCCAGCGCCTGCACGCCCTGGAGACGGAGGATGTCATGGGGATCCGCCGGTCCGTCAACGATCGCCTCGCCCTTGTTGACCACCTGCCCGTCATGGACCATGACGTGCTTGTCCTTGGGGATGAGGAATTCATGGGGCGTGCCTTCCGGCTCGGTAATCACCAGGCGCTGCTTGCCCTTGGTGTCCTTGCCAAAGGAAACCGTGCCGGTATATTCGGCGAGCACGCCGGCATCCTTGGGGGAGCGAGCCTCGAAAAGCTCTGCCACCCGCGGCAGACCGCCGGTGATGTCCCGGGTCTTCGCCGATTCCTGGGGAATACGGGCAAGCACATCGCCCACACTGACCTCTTGTCCGTCCTTCACGGTAATCAGCGAACCGACCTGGAAGGTGATGGTCACGGAATGCTCGGTGCCGGCGATCTTCACCTCCTCGCCCATGGCGTCGAGCAACTTGACCTGCGGCCGCACACCCTTCGTCGAAGAGGTGCTGGAGCGCCGCTTCGCGTCGATGACCACCAGCGTGGACAGCCCGGTAACGTCGTCGATCTGCTTGGCGACCGTAGCCCCTTCCTCGACGTTTTCAAACTTCACCGTGCCGGCGTATTCCGTCACGATGGGACGGGTATGCGGATCCCAGGTGGCAAGCTGCGTACCTGCCTTGACCGCCATCCCATCGTCTACCAACAGGGTGGCGCCATAAGGCACCTTGTGGCGCTCGCGCTCGCGGCCCATTTCGTCGGCCACCACGACTTCAGCGGAGCGAGCAATGACGACCTTTTCACCCTTGGCGCTCGACACGTAGCGCATGTTGCCCGCGAAACGGATGCTGCCGGAGGATTTGGCTTCCACCGAACTTGCCGACGCCGCCCGGGACGCCGCGCCACCAACGTGGAAGGTCCGCATGGTGAGCTGGGTGCCCGGTTCGCCGATCGACTGGGCAGCGATGACTCCAACCGCCTCGCCGACGTTCACCAGCGAGCCGCGGCCCAGATCGCGACCGTAGCATTTGGCGCACAGCCCGTAGCGAGTCTCGCAGGTGAGGGGCGTACGGACACGGACTTCGTCGATTCCCACACTTTCGATGCGATCGACGGTCTCTTCGTCGAGCAGGGTCCCGGCTTCCACCGCGGTTTCCTGAGTTTCCGGATTGACCAGATCCTCGGCGCAGACCCGGCCGAGAATCCGCTCGCGCAGGGGCTCGATGACTTCGCCGCCCTCGATCAGGGCCTTCATCAGGAAGCCGTCCCGCGTACCGCAGTCGTCTTCGGTGACCACCAGATCCTGGGTCACGTCCACCAGGCGGCGGGTCAGGTAACCCGAGTTGGCCGTCTTCAGCGCGGTATCCGCGAGACCCTTCCGCGCACCGTGCGTCGAGATGAAGTACTGCAGAACGTTCAGGCCCTCACGGAAGTTGGTCGTGATCGGCGTCTCGATGATCGAGCCGTCTGGCTTGGCCATCAGGCCCCGCATCCCCGCCAGCTGGCGAATCTGGGCGGCGGAACCCCGGGCACCCGAGTCGGCCATCATGTAGATGGAGTTGAAGGATTCCTGCTTGGTCGCCTCGCCGGCGCGATTGACCACCGGCTCCTGGCCGAGCTGCTCCATCATGGCTTTGGCCACCTGGTCGCCGCAGCGGCCCCAGATGTCCACCACCTTGTTGTAACGCTCACCGTCGGTCACCAGACCGGAAGTGTACTGTTGCGCGATCTCCTTGACCTCGCTTTCAGCGGCGTGGATCAGGTTGTCCTTCAGGCCCGGCACCAACATGTCCTTCACCGCAATGGAAATCCCCGCACGGGTGGCCAGACGGAAACCGGACTGCATCAGCTTGTCGGCGAAGACCACCGTGTCTCGGATCCCGCAACGGCGGAAGGAGGCATTGATCAGCCGGGAGATTTCCTTCTTCTTCAGCGGCTTGTCGATGACGCTGAAGGGCAGCCCGACCGGCAGGATCTCCGACAGCATGGCCCGGCCGATGGTGGTCTGGTAGCGCGTGGTCCGTTCGACCTTCTCGCCATTAGGCCCCCGGTCATATTCCTTGATCCGCACCCAGACTCGGGCGTGGAGGGAGGCCTGGCCGGACTCGTAGGCGCGCTTGGCTTCGCCCACGTCGGTGAACATCATGCCTTCGCCCGGAGCATTCACGGCCTCCCGGGTCGCGTAGTAGAGCCCCAGCACGATGTCCTGGGAGGGCACGATGATCGGCTCGCCGTTGGCGGGCGACAATACGTTATTGGAGGCCAGCATCAGGGTGCGGGCCTCCATCTGGGCTTCCAGCGACAGAGGCACGTGGACCGCCATCTGGTCACCGTCGAAGTCGGCGTTGAAGGCCACGCAAACCAGCGGGTGGAGCTGGATCGCCTTGCCCTCGATCAGCACCGGCTCGAAGGCCTGGATGCCAAGACGGTGCAGGGTCGGGGCCCGGTTCAGCATCACCGGATGCTCGCGGATCACCTCTTCCAGGATGTCCCACACCACGGGCTCCTGGGACTCCACCATCTTCTTGGCCTGCTTGATCGTCGTGGCCAACCCCATCAATTCCAATTTATTGAAGATGAAGGGCTTGAAGAGTTCCAGCGCCATCAGCTTGGGCAAACCGCACTGATGCAGGCGCAACTGCGGGCCCACCACGATCACCGAACGGCCGGAATAGTCGACGCGCTTGCCCAGCAGGTTTTGGCGGAAGCGGCCGCCCTTGCCCTTGATCATGTCGGCCAGCGACTTCAGGGGACGCTTGTTGGCACCGGTCATGGCCTTGCCTCGACGCCCGTTGTCGAGCAGCGAGTCCACGGCTTCCTGCAACATGCGCTTTTCATTGCGGACGATGATGTCCGGCGCTTTCAACTCCAGCAGGCGCTTCAACCGATTGTTACGGTTGATGACCCGGCGATACAGATCGTTGAGATCCGAAGTCGCGAACCGCCCACCATCCAGCGGAACCAGGGGACGCAGATCCGGCGGCAAAACCGGGAGGACCTCAAGGATCATCCACTCCGGCTTGATGCCGGAATGCTGGAACGCCTCGAGGATCTTCAGGCGTTTGGAGAACTTCTTGATCTTCGCTTCGGAATTGGTGGTTTCCAACTCCCCGCGCAGACGCTCGATTTCCTGCACGATGTCGAGGGTGCGGAGCAACTCCCGCACCCCTTCGGCGCCCATGGAGGCGTCAAACTCGTCACCGTACTCTTCGACCTTGGCGACGTAGTCGTCCTCCGTCAGCAACTGGCCCCGGGTCAGCGAGGTCATGCCCGGTTCGGTCACCACGAAGCCTTCGAAGTATAGAACCCGCTCGATGTCCCGCAGGGTCATGTCGAGCACCATGCCGAGCCGGCTCGGCAGGCTCTTCAGGAACCAGATATGGGCGACCGGGGAGGCCAGCTCGATATGGCCCATGCGCTCCCGGCGCACCTTCGAAAGCGTAACTTCGACGCCGCACTTCTCGCAGATCACGCCGCGATGCTTGAGGCGCTTGTACTTGCCGCACAGGCACTCGTAGTCCTTCACCGGGCCAAAGATCTTGGCGCAGAACAGACCGTCCCGCTCGGGCTTGAACGTGCGGTAGTTGATCGTCTCGGGCTTCTTTACCTCGCCGTAGGACCACGTGCGGATCTTGTCCGGCGAGGCAAGGCCGATAGTAATGGCGTCGAACTCTTCCTCGTTCGGCAGGGTTTGCTTGAACAGGTCAGCCAGCAAGCTTTTCATCTAAGACTCCAGTCCGGAATTCGATTCGTTGAGGGATTTCAGGGATCGAGATTTCCGGTTCAGTAGCGATCCAGGTCGATGTCGATGGCCAGCGACCGGATTTCCTTGACCAGCACGTTGAACGACTCCGGCATGCCGGCATCGATCTTGTGCTCGCCCTTGACGATGTTTTCGTACACCTTGGTCCGCCCGGTAACGTCGTCCGACTTGACCGTCAGCATTTCCTGCAGGGTGTAGGCGGCGCCGTAGGCTTCCAGCGCCCAGACTTCCATTTCCCCGAAACGCTGACCACCAAATTGCGCCTTGCCGCCGAGGGGCTGCTGGGTGACCAAGCTGTAGGGACCCGTCGAACGGGCGTGCATCTTGTCATCCACCAGGTGGTGGAGTTTGAGCACATGCTTGTAGCCTACCGTCACCTGCCGTTCGAACGCGTCGCCCGTCCGGCCATCGAAGAGGGTCACCTGGCCGCTCACGGGCAGACCCGCCAGCTCGAGCATCCCGGAGATTTCCTCTTCCTTGGCGCCATCGAACACCGGCGTAGCGAAGGGCACGCCTTTGCGCAACTCCCCGCCCAGTTCGAGGATTTCCCCGTCCCCGAGGCCGTCCAACGCTTCCGGCTTGCCGCTGCCGTTGTAGATCTGCTCAAGGAAGCCACGCACTTCGGCCGCCGCCGCGTTGGCGCGGAGCATGGCGTCGATCCGGTTGCCAAGCTCTCTCGCCGCCCAGCCCAGGTGGGTCTCCAGAATCTGGCCGATGTTCATCCGCGACGGCACGCCCAGAGGGTTCAGCACGATGTCCACCGGCGTGCCGTTGGCCATGTAGGGCATGTCCTCCACCGGCACGATGCGGGAAACGACCCCCTTGTTACCGTGGCGACCTGCCATCTTGTCACCAGGCTGCAGGCGACGCTTCACGGCCAGATAGACCTTGACCATCTTCTGCACGCCCGGGGGCAGTTCATCACCCTGGGTGAGCTTCTTTTTCTTGATCTCGAAGGCCTGGTCGAAATCCTTGCGGGTCTTCTCGAGACCTTCCCGGACAGCTTCCAGCTGGGCGGCGATCTCTTCGTCGGCCATCCGGATGTCGAACCAGTCGTAGAACTCGAGGGAGTCCAGATAAGCGTCGGAGATCTCGGTGCCCTTGGCGAGTTTGCGGGGACCACCGTTGGCCTTCTGGCCCACGATCAGGCGCCGCATCCGAGCAAAGGCATCGCGCTCAACGATCCGCATCTGGTCGGCCAGATCCAGCTTGAAGCCGCGCAGCATGTCATCAATGATGGACTGGGCGCGCTTGTCCCGCTCGATGCCTTCCCGGGTGAAGACCTGCACGTCGATCACCGTGCCGTTCATTCCGGAGGGCACGCGGAGTGAGGTGTCCTTCACGTCGGAGGCCTTCTCCCCGAAGATCGCCCGCAGCAGCTTCTCTTCCGGCGTCAGTTGGGTCTCACCCTTGGGCGTGACCTTCCCGACCAAGACGTCGCCGGCTTCAACTTCCGCGCCGATATAGACGATGCCGGATTCATCGAGACGCCCGAGCTGAGCCTCGCCCAGGGACGCGATGTCGCGGGTGATTTCCTCGGGGCCGAGCTTGGTGTCCCGGGCCACGACCGTGAGTTCTTCGATATGGATGGAGGTGAAGCGATCGTCCGCCACCACCCGCTCCGAGATCAGGATCGAATCCTCGAAGTTGTAGCCGTTCCAGGGCATGAAGGCCACCAGCATGTTCTGGCCCAGAGCCAATTCGCCCAGGTCGGTGGAGGCGCCATCCGCCACCACATCACTGCGTGCGATGGAGTCGCCCACCTTGACGATGGGGCGCTGATTGATATTCGTGTTCTGGTTGGAGCGGGTGTACTTGGTGAGGTTGTAGATATCCACCCCCACCTCGCCAGCCAGGGCTTCGTTGTCATTCACCCGCACCACGATCCGATTGGCGTCGACGTAATCGACGACGCCGCCTCGGCGGGCCTGAACCGCCGTCCCGGAGTCCACCGCCACCTTGCGCTCCATGCCGGTGCCGACGAAAGGCTTTTCCGCGCGCAGGCAGGGGACAGCCTGGCGCTGCATGTTGGCGCCCATCAGGGCCCGGTTCGCGTCATCGTGCTCCAGGAACGGAATCAGCGAGGCGGCCACGGACACGATCTGCCCCGGCGCCACGTCCATGTACTGCACCCGATCAGCGGTTGCCAGGGTGAATTCGCCCCTATGGCGACAGGAGACCAGATCCCCAGTCAGCCGCCCTTCTTCGCTAATTTCGGCGTTGGCCTGGGCGATGACGTACTGGCCCTCCTCGATGGCGGACAGGAAATCGATCTGATCCGTCACCTGTCCATCGGAGACCTTGCGGTACGGGGTCTCTAGGAAACCGTGACGATTGGTGCGCGCATAGGCCGCCAGGGAGTTGATCAGGCCGATGTTCGGCCCTTCCGGCGTTTCGATCGGGCACACGCGACCGTAGTGGGTCGGATGCACGTCCCGCACTTCAAAGCCGGCCCGCTCGCGAGTCAAACCGCCCGGCCCCAGAGCCGAAACCCGCCGCTTGTGGGTGATCTCCGACAGCGGGTTTGTCTGGTCCATGAACTGGGAAAGTTGGCTGGACCCGAAGAACTCCTTGATCGCCGCCGAAATGGGCTTGGCGTTGATGAGGTCGTGGGGCATCAGGTTTTCGGATTCCGCCTGGGACAAGCGCTCCTTCACCGCGCGCTCCACCCGCACCAAACCAGCCCGGAACTGGTTTTCCGCGAGTTCGCCCACGGAACGCACCCGGCGATTCCCCAGGTGATCGATGTCGTCGATCTCGCCGCGCCCGTTGCGCAATTCGACCAAAACGCCAATGACGGCCAGGATGTCGTCGTTGGACAGGGTCCCCACGCCTTCCTCGCCGCGGGGACCGACCACTTCGTAGAAACGCTTGAGCCAATCCGGCGTCTTGTCGTCGATCTTCTCCGGATAAGCGCGGCGATTGAACTTCATCCGCCCGACGGTGGACAGATCGTAGCGCTCCGGCGCGTAGAACAGCCCTTGGAATAGCGCTTCCACCGCATCTTCGGTCGGCGGCTCGCCAGGGCGCATCATGCGATAGATTGCAACCCGGGCGGCCCATTGGTCGGCCGTCTCGTCGATTCGCAGGGTGGAAGAGATGTAGCTGCCACGATCCAGATCATTGATGAACAGGGTGTCGATGTCGGCCACCTGGCCGAGCCGCAGCTTGGCCAGGACCTCCTCGGTGATCTCGTCGTTGGCACGGGCCACGACTTCGCCGGTCTCGGCATCGATCATGTCCTTGGCCAGTACGCGGCCCAGGATGAAATCCTCGGGAACCTGGAAGCTCTGGATGTTCGCCTCGGCGAGTTCACGGATGTGTTTGGCGGTGATCCGCTTGTCTTTGGCAACGATCACCCGACCATTGCCATCCCCAATGTCGAAACGCGCCACTTCCCCGCGCAGCCGCTCGGGTACCAAGGCAAAACGCACCGTATCGACGGTCAGCGAAAAGCGATCGAAATCGTGGAAGGTCGCCAGAATCTCGTCGGCCTTCATACCAATGGCGCGCAGCAGAATCGTCACCGGCATCTTGCGACGGCGGTCGACGCGGAAATAGAGGTGATCCTTGGGGTCGAACTCGAAATCCAGCCACGATCCGCGGTAGGGAATGATGCGTGCCGAAAAGAGCAGCTTGCCGGAGGAATGGGTCTTACCGCGATCGTGCTCGAAAAACACACCCGGAGACCGATGCAACTGGGAAACGATGACCCGCTCCGTGCCGTTGATGACAAAGGAGCCGTTCTCGGTCATGAGCGGAATTTCGCCCATGTACACTTCCTGCTCCTTAACCTCCTTGATGGTCTCTTTCGGCGCATCCCGGTCCATGATGACGAGGCGGACCCGCGCGCGAAGAGGCGCAGCAAAGGTCAGCCCGCGTTGCTGGCATTCCGTGACGTCGAAGGCCGGCTCGCCCAACTGGTAGTGTACGAACTCCAGACGAGCGTTGCCGCTGTGGCTGGAAATCGGGAAGATCGAGGTAAAGGCCGCTTGCAAGCCCTGATTGGCGCGCTCGGCCTGCGGGCACTCGGCCTGCAGGAATTGGGCGAAGGACTCGATCTGCGTGGCGAGGAGGAAGGGCGCTTCCAGGACCGCTGCGCGCTTGGCGAAGCTCTTGCGGATGCGCTTCTTCTCAGTGTAGGAATAAGCCATTGCTACTCCAGATGGATGAGACGTCGGAAATCACAACACAGCGGGCCGGCTAGGTCTGGCCAAAATCAATCGCTGTGGTCTGGTCCCGCACGCCGAAAGACAGAAAGCACGAAAGGGCCGGCGCCCAGATGGCCGCCAGCCCCCTTCGGATCGGGGTCGATTACTTGACTTCGACCTTGGCGCCTGCGTCCTCAAGCTGCTTCTTCAGGGCTTCGGCATCGGCCTTGGAGATGCCTTCCTTCACGGGCTTCGGCGCACCGTCCACCAGGTCCTTGGCTTCCTTGAGACCCAGGCCGGTCACGGCACGGACCACCTTGATCACCTCGACCTTCTTCTCGCCGCAAGCGGCCAGGACCACGGTGAATTCGGTTTGCTCTTCCACTGCAGGAGCGGCAGCGCCGGCACCGGGGGCAGCCACGGCCATGGAGGCAGCGGACACGCCGAACTTCTCTTCGAACGCCTTCACCAGGTCGTTCAGTTCCATCACCGTCATCGCGCCGACGGCTTCCAGGATGTCTTCTTTGCTAACAGCCATTTGTCACTCCAAATCTATCAGTTCATTCAGTCATCGATCGGGACCGCAGCCTCAGGCTGCTTCGCCCTCGCGCTGCTTGGCCAACGCGGCCAAGGCCCCCGCAAAACCGGATACCGGCGCCTGCATGACGCCCAGCAACTTGGCGAGCAGTTCCTCGCGGCTGGGGATGGACGCCAGGGCCTTCACGCCCTCTTTGTCCAGCACCTTGCCGGCGAAGCAACCTGCCTTCAGCACCAGCTTGTCGTTGGTCTTGGCGAAATCGTTCAACACCTTGGCGGCGGCGACCGGATCTTCCGAAACCCCGTAAATCAGGGGCCCGGTCATTTGGTCGGCCAAAGGCGCGAACGGCGTATCCGCCACGGCCCGGCGCACCAAGGTGTTCTTCAGCACCCGCAGGTACACACCGGCTTCGCGGGCCTTGGCGCGGAGCGTGGTGAGATTTCCCACCTGCATGCCGCTGTACTCGGCCACGACAACGGTCTGCGCCTTGCCGAGCTGTTCGGCCACTTCAGCGACGACGGCTTTCTTGTCGTTCAGATTCAGACCCACAGGTCCTTCCTCCATTCAAGTCAACTCACGGCAGCGCCCGTTGGCTCCACCGCACCCACGGCGACCTGAAGCAGGCGTTGGCCAGAAGATCTGGCGGCATTCCTGTTCGGGCATCACCGTCTGCGCAGGCCGGTTTCCCACTTAAACCTCCAAAGGAGGCACCTGCGGTCTTTGACGATCCGCAGGTCACCCGGAGGCAACCCACGGCCCAAAGTTCTTAATTACTGCGCGCTGATCGAGGTCGGCTCGACCCGCACCCCGGCACCCATCGTGCTCGACACGGCCACCTTGCGCAGGTACACCCCCTTCGCAGCAGCCGGCTTGGCTTTCACCAAGGCGTCGATCAGGGCGCCCAGATTCTGCTGGAGCGACTCCACGCTGAAGGATGCGCGACCGATGGTGGCGTGGATGATTCCGCCCTTGTCGGTCCGGTATTGAACCTGACCCGCCTTGGCGTTCTTCACCGCCGTGGTCACATCCATGGTCACCGTCCCGACCTTCGGGTTGGGCATCAGGCCCCGGGGGCCGAGAATCTGACCAAGCTGACCTACCACCCGCATGGCGTCAGGCGTCGCGATGCAGACGTCGAAGTTCAGATTGCCACCCTTCACCTGTTCGGCGAGATCGTCAAAACCCACCACGTCGGCACCTGCAGCACGGGCCGCCTCGGCCTTGTCGCCCTGGGCGAACACCGCCACACGGACAGACTTGCCGGTCCCGGCAGGCAGGACCACGGAGCCACGGACCACCTGGTCCGACTTCCGTGCGTCCACACCGAGATTCACCGACACGTCGACAGCCTCGTCAAACTTGGCGGTTGCACACTCTTTGACCAAAGACAAGGCATCGCCTACGGTGTAGTTCTTGGTCCGATCAACTTTGGCGCGGAGCGCCTGCACGCGCTTGGAAAGCTTAGCCATTTCAGAGGCCCTCCACGGTAATGCCCATGCTGCGCGCGGAACCCGCAATGGTCCGCACCGCCGCGTCGAGATCCGCTGCCGTCAGATCCTTCATCTTGGTCTTGGCAATTTCCTCGCACTGGCCGCGGGAGATCTTGCCAACCTTGTCGGTATGGGGCTTGGGGGAACCCTTCTGAACGCCCGCGGCCTTCTTGATCAGGACAGTCGCCGGCGGCGTCTTCATGATGAAGGTGAAGCTCTTGTCGGCGAAGGCGGTGATCACCACCGGAATCGGCAGACCCGGCTCCAGACCCTGAGTCTGGGCGTTGAAGGCCTTGCAGAATTCCATGATGTTCAAACCGCGCTGGCCGAGCGCGGGACCGATTGGAGGGCTCGGATTGGCCTTCCCCGCCGGCACTTGCAGCTTGATGTAGCCGATGATTTTCTTTGCCATGTGGCAGACTCCTTAGTTGAGTACTAGCGCGCCGGATAAGACAACTCAGCCAGCGCTCCTCGTGGCGCAATGCGCCGCGGCCCCGAAGGACCAAAGCAGTCAGGTCTTTTCGACCTGACCGAAATCCAACTCCACCGGCGTCGCACGACCAAAGATCGTCACCGACACCCGCAGCTTGCTTTTCTCGTAATTGACATCCTCGACGGCACCATGGAAGTCCGTAAAAGGCCCTTCCTTGACCCGCACCATCTCGCCAATTTCCCACAGCACCTTGGGACGGGGCTTTTCCACCCCCTCCTGCATCTGCTGCATGATCTTTTCAACTTCCTTTTCGGTGATCGGCGTCGGGCGAGTTGCCGTCCCGCCTACAAACCCCGTGACCTTAGGCGTCGATTTCACCAAGTGCCACGACTCGTCGTTCATCTCCATTTCGACGAGGACATAGCCCGGGAAGAATTTCCGCTCGGAAATGCTCTTCTGGCCGCCTTTCATTTCGACGACCTCCTCTACCGGGACGAGAATCCGCCCGAAGAAATCCTGCATTCCGGAGCGCCCAATACGCTCGGTGAGCGCCCGCTGCACGGACTTCTCGAACCCGGAATAGGCGTGGACCACGTACCAACGTTTCGTCATGAGGCTCACTTCCACCCGAGGATCAGATCGTAGAAAACCCACTCGAGGGTCTTGTCGGTCACCCAGAGGAACGCCGCCATGATCACCATGAAGGCAAACACGAGCCCCGTGGTCTGGAACGTTTCCTTGCGGGTCGGCCAAACCACCTTCTTGGTTTCGACGATCGTTTCCTGGGCGAACTGGGAAAACTGCCGCCCCGGCTCGGAAAACCAAGCCACCGCCGCGCCGGCGCCAACACCAGCCAGAACAGCAAGGACGCGAAGCACCAAGGGCTGCTCGCCCAGGAGATAGAAGCCGACCACGCCGGCCGCCACCAGGAGCAGCGCCAGGACGAATTTCAGTTTATCGGCCATTGAAATCGACAAGCCTTAGAAAGAGTTGGCAGGGGCAGAGGGAATCGAACCCCCAACCTTCGGTTTTGGAGACCGACGCTCTGCCAGTTGAGCTATACCCCTGCAGCAGAGACTACAAAGCGCTCCGATGACTCGGAGCGCCCTGCGTGCGCCAGAATGCAGCGCTTACTCGATAATTTTCGCCACGACGCCGGCGCCGACGGTGCGGCCGCCTTCGCGGATGGCGAAACGCAGACCTTCTTCCATGGCGATCGGGGCGATCAGCTTGACGGTGATCGACACGTTGTCACCCGGCATCACCATCTCGGTACCTTCGGGCAGGTTGATCGCGCCCGTCACGTCGGTGGTCCGGAAGTAGAACTGCGGACGGTAGTTGTTGAAGAACGGGGTGTGGCGGCCGCCCTCTTCCTTGGAGAGGACATAGACCTCGCCCGTGAAGTGGGTGTGGGGCTTGATGGAGCCCGGCTTGCACAGCACCTGGCCGCGCTCGACATCTTCCCGCTTGGTGCCGCGCAGCAGCACGCCGACGTTGTCACCGGCCTGGCCTTGGTCGAGGAGCTTGCGGAACATCTCGACGCCGGTACAGGTGGTCTTGACGGTGGCCTTGATGCCGACGATTTCGATTTCTTCGCCCACCTTGACGATGCCGCGCTCGACACGACCGGTCACCACGGTGCCACGACCGGAGATGGAGAAGACGTCTTCGATGGGCAGCAGGAAGGGCTTGTCGATGGCGCGCTCGGGGGTGGGGATGTAGCTGTCCAGCGCTTCGGCGAGTTTCAGGATGGCGCCTTCGCCCAGATCGCTCTTGTCGCCTTCCAGGGCCTTCAGCGCGGAGCCCTTGACGATGGGAATGTCGTCGCCCGGGAAGTCGTACTTGGAGAGGAGCTCGCGCACTTCCATTTCCACGAGCTCGAGCAGCTCTTCATCGTCGACCATGTCGCACTTGTTCATGAAGACGATGATGTAGGGCACACCGACCTGACGGGCGAGCAGGATGTGCTCGCGGGTCTGGGGCATCGGGCCGTCAGCGGCGGACACTACGAGAATAGCGCCGTCCATCTGGGCGGCACCCGTAATCATGTTCTTCACATAGTCGGCGTGACCCGGGCAATCCACGTGGGCGTAGTGCCGGTTGGCCGTCTCGTATTCGACGTGCGCGGTGTTGATCGTGATGCCGCGGGCCTTCTCTTCCGGGGCCGCGTCGATCTGATCGTAGGCCTTCGCCTCGCCACCAAAC
>JAEUNY010000128.1 GCA_016791005.1 Zoogloeaceae bacterium | reverse complement strand
AGCCCGGCGATGCCGCCTTCCATGGCCGCGACGCGCTTTTCGAGCACGTCCTGGGTGGGATTCATGATCCGGGTGTAGATGTTGCCCTGGACCTTGAGGTCAAACAGGTCGGCCCCGTGCTGGGTGCTGTCGAAGGCGTAGGAGGTGGTCTGGTAGATCGGCACCGCCGCGGCGCGGGTGGTGGGGTCGGGGCTGTAGCCGCCGTGCACGGCCAGGGTTTCCAGCTTCATCCGGCAAGTCTCCTTTGGTGTGAGGGGGGAGTATAGCGCTGCCGGATTGAGGAGTTTTTTTCAATACTTTGATGGAAAGGTTTGTCTATCTGCTAAAAAGAAAGTAAAAGGCAGTCCAGCGCCTTGGATGAGGTTACCTCAGCAAGGCATGAACATGACCGGCGCGGCAACAGACCGCCCGGCGAGAGGCGGTTAGGAGGAGGAAGGGAATGGAGATGCAGGTTCGTCCAGCCACGTGGCTGGAGATGGTTCAGAGCCCCCAGGCGAGAGGGGCCTCGCGGAATGTCCGCATTCATCCGGTGGCAGGCGTGAAAGGGGCGTGTTACGCCCTGACGCTGGATAAGCGCTGGCTCTGCGGCACCGACGGTAGCGTGACCTTGTTTCGCAGCCTGGGGTCGGCGGTGCGCTTTCTGCAATTGGCGAAAGTGGACGATTTCGAAGCTGGGGATCCGGCGGACATCGGCCTCACGGTGGGAGACAGTGTGCAATGCCTGTGCATCAGCAAGGGCATGAACCTCCAGGCCTGCCGTCACCGGGGGCCCGGCTGTCCGTCGGAAGTCCCCCGCAGTTCCTGATCGTCAACCCGCCGCGGGGGGCGGTAGTGGCTGCCCCCCGGCAGAGCAGACCAAGCCTTATCGGCTGATGGGTTTGTAGCGGAGGCGCTTGGGCTTGGCGGCCTCTTCCCCGAGGCGCTTGCGTTTGTCTTCCTCGTATTCCTGGTAGTTCCCTGCGAAGAAGGTCCATTGGGAGTCGCCCTCGGCGGCTAGGATGTGCGTGCAGATGCGGTCCAGGAACCAGCGGTCGTGGCTGATGATCAGCGCGCAACCGGCGAACTCCAGCAGAGCATCTTCCAGAGCACGCAGGGTTTCCACGTCGAGGTCGTTGGAGGGCTCGTCCAGCAGCAGCACGTTGCCGCCCGCAATCAGGGTCTTGGCCAGATGCAGCCGGCCGCGCTCGCCCCCGGAGAGCTTGCCGACGATCTTCTGCTGGTCGCCGCCCTTGAAGTTGAAGCGGCCGATGTAGGCGCGGCTGGGCATCTCGAACTTGCCGACGGTGAGGATGTCTGCGCCCTCGGCGATGGCTTCGAACACCGTCTTGTCGTCGGCGAGCCCGGCGCGGGACTGGTCGACGGCGGCCAGCTTGACCGTCGGGCCAACGGTGATCTCGCCTGAATCCGGCTTGTCTTGGCTCTGGATCATGCGGAACAGGGTGGATTTGCCGGCGCCATTGGGGCCGATCACCCCGACGATGGCATTGGGCGGGATGGAGAAGCTCAGATTGTCCATCAGCAGCTTATCGCCGAAGGCTTTGGTGACACCGTTAAATTCGATCACCTTGTCGCCCAGTCGCTCGCCGGGTGGAATGAAGATTTCCTGGGTCTCGTTGCGGCGCTGGTATTCGACGCTGGCCATCTCTTCGTAGCGGGCCAGGCGGGCCTTGCTCTTGGCTTGGCGGGCCTTCGGATTCGAGCGCGCCCATTCCAGTTCGGTTTTCATCGCCTTCTGGTGGGCGGCCTCCTGCTTGGCTTCCTGGGCCAGACGCTCGCCCTTCTGCTCCAGCCAGGAGGAGTAGTTGCCTTTCCAGGGAATGCCATGGCCGCGGTCGAGTTCGAGGATCCACTCGGCGGCGTTGTCGAGGAAGTAGCGGTCGTGGGTCACCGCCACCACGGTGCCGGGGAAGCGGGTGAGGAATTGCTCCAGCCATTCCACCGATTCGGCGTCCAGGTGGTTGGTGGGTTCATCCAGCAGCAGCATGTCGGGCTTGGAGAGCAGCAGCTTGCACAGGGCGACGCGGCGCTTCTCCCCGCCGGAAAGCGGGCCGATCTTCGCGTCCCAAGGCGGCAGACGCAGGGCGTCGGCGGCAATTTCGAGTTGGGTGTCGGTGTCGGCACCGGCAGTGGCGAGGATGTTTTCGTATTTGGCCTGGTCCTCCGCGAGCTTGTCGAAATCGGCGTCGGGCTCGGCATAGGCGGCGTAGATTTCTTCCAGCTTTTGCTTGGCTTCCATTACGGCACCCAGCGCCGATTCGACTTCCTCACGCACGGTTTTGTCCGGGTCAAGCTGGGGTTCCTGGGGCAGGTAACCGATGGACACGCCGGGTTGCCACTGGACCTCGCCGTCGAACTCCTTGTCCGCCCCCGCCATGATGCGCAGCACGGTGGATTTGCCTGAGCCATTGAGGCCCAGGAGGCCGATCTTGGCGCCGGGGAAGAAGGACAGGGAAATGTCCTTGATGATCTGACGCTTGGGGGGAACGATCTTGCTCACGCGGAGCATCGACATCACGTACTGGGCCATGGGGCTGAACCTGGTGCATCGGGAAGGGGCGAAGCTTACCGCAGCGGCCCGGGGTTGCAAGCGGGCGCGATGGATTCATCGTTTAAGGCGAACTAATCCGCCCATCAGGCCCCGGCAAGCCCACAATCGAAGCAGGGAAAAGACGCGGAGGCATAGCAAACGAACATGGCACGGGTCCAGTCCGGTCCGGCGAAGCACCCACGGCAGAGCGAGGGGCTGCTTGCGGTGTTCATTCCCACCTTGATTGCCCTGATCCTCGGTCTGGCTTTCGTCGGCCTTGCCTGGCGGGAGCAGCAGCTGCGCTGGGAAGAGGCCCGTTACACCAAACTAACCCGGGATGCCCACGCCATCAGCCTGGCGATCCGGGACCGGATCGCCACTTATGGCCTGGTCCTGCGGGGGGCCAGTGCGCTTTTTTCCCACAAGGATCGCCTCACCCGGAGCGCCTGGCACCAGTACGTGGAGGGCTTGGCGCTCTATCGGGATTACCCGGGGTTCGCCGGCCTGGGATTTTGCCGAGATTTGCGTCCCCAGGACGTTCCGGCCCATGAAGCGGCGGTCCAGGCCGAAGGGCTCACCAATTACCGCGTATGGCCGGAAGCGCACGGCGATCGGGTCATGGCCGTCACCTACCTGGAGCCGGAGAACGCCCAGAATCGGAGGGTGCTGGGCTACGACGCCGCCAGTCATCCGGATCGTCGCGCGGCGATGCTCGCCGCCCAGGCCAGCGGCGAGCCGACCTTATCCGGGAAGGTGAGCCTCCGCCAGGGGGATCAGGACCATCCGCGCGCCGGAGTCTTGTTGTTTCTTGCCTTGCCTGACAGATCAGGGGCGGACGGAAGAGAAATTCTCGGCTGGGTCTATGGCGCCTTCCAGGCCGAAGACCTGATCGCCGCGGTGCTGGGGGGGCTGCCAAACAGCCTGTGGGTGCGGATTTTCGATGGAGATGCGCCCAGCGCGGAAACCCTGTTGTTCGACAACGGCAAGCCGGGGGCGTTGGCCGCGGAGCCCGGAATCACAAGCCCGACCGGGTTGCGCTACGTCAATCCCTTGTTGGTATCCGGCCGGCGATGGACGTTGATTTTTGAGCTGCCGCCGGGGGCGGGCCTGGAGCAGCCCGGGTTTGGGCCCGGGCTGGCACTGGTGACCTTCCTCGCCGTCCTGATGGTGGTGGGAACCGGACTCCTGTCCAATGCCCGCCGCCAGGCCCGCCTTCTGGCCCGGTTGGGCGAGTCGGTGCGGATGCGGGAGGAGCAATATGGCACCCTGGTCAATCTCTCGCGGGACGGCATCTGCGCCGTCGACCGGGACATGAGGTTGACCTTTGTCAATCCGCGCATGGCCGAATGGATTGGCCGACCGGCGAAGGATTTGCTGGGCGCCCCATTCTTCGACTTTTTCCAGGTCGATACCCATGGCGACCCGGCGGCGATTCGCTGTCGTCTCGAATCCGGCCATGGGCAGACGTATCAGATGCGGCTGGTGGGGGGAGGGGACGCGGAGCGGGTGGTTCTCGTGTCCGACCATCCCCTGCGGGGGGGTGACGACGAGTTTCAGGGGGCAACCATGGTCCTCACCGATGTGACGGAACGGGAGCTCGCGGCGGAGCGGATCCATTTTCTCGCTACCCACGACGTTCTCACGGGGGTGGCCAACCGGTTGAGCATCCGGGAGCGCCTGGCCCAATCCCTCGCCCTGGCCCGCCGGTATGGGCGCAAGGTGGGGCTGTTATTCATCGATCTCGACTACTTCAAGGAGGTGAATGACAGCTTTGGCCACGGGGTGGGTGACCAGGTGCTGATGGCGACGGTGGAGCGGATCCGCGAGGGCGTGCGCAGTTCGGATTCCGTTGGCCGACTCGGTGGGGACGAGTTTCTGGTCATCCTTCCTGAACTCGAATCGGCGCGGGATGGGCGCGCCGTGGCGGTGAAGATCATCGAAGCCATTGAGCGCCCCATGGTGGTGGCCGACAAGGAGATCCGCCTGTCGGCAAGCATTGGCTTCGCTATCTACCCGGAGGATGGCCTGGACGAAGAAACCCTCGTCAATCGGGCGGACGCTGCCATGTACCGCGCCAAATGCGCAGGTCGGGGTCGGGTCGAGGGGGGCGGGGCGAACGGTCAGTGACCGCCGTCAAGCCACCTATTTTTCGACGAAGGCACGCTCGATCACATAATCGCCGGGCACACCGATGTGGGGCGAGATCCGGAATCCCCGGGCGTTGAGGAGCGTGCAACTGTCCTTGAGCATGCCGGGGCTACCGCAGATCATCACCCGATCCACCGCAGGGTCCAGGGGCGGAAGGCCGATGTCCTCAAAGAGCTTGCCGGATTCGATGAGATCGGTGAGACGCCCTTGATTGCGGAAGGGCTCCCGTGTGACGGTCGGATAGTAAATCAGCTTTTCCTTCACCTCGTCGCCGAAGAATTCATTGTCCGGCAATTCCCGGGTGATGAAATCGGCATAGGCGAGTTCCGACACGTGGCGCACGCCATGGATCAGCACGACTTTGTCGAAGCGGGCGTAGGCTTCGGGATCCTGGATCACGCTGAGGAAGGGCGCGAGGCCGGTCCCGGTGGAGAACAGGTAAAGATGTTTGCCGGGCCGCAGGTCATGCAGTACCAGAGTCCCGGTGGGTTTCTTGCTCACCACAATCGGGTCCCCGGCCTGCAGATGCTGAAGCTTGGAGGTCAGCGGTCCGTTGGGAACCTTGATGCTGAAAAACTCCAGATGTTCTTCGTAGTTGGGGCTGGCGATGCTGTAGGCGCGAATGAGAGGCCGCCCCTCGCCCTGTAGCCCGATCATCACGAATTGACCGTTTTCGAACCGGAGCCCGGGATCCCGGGTCGTACGGAAGGAAAAAAGGGTGTCGTTCCAATGATGGACATCGAGTACCTTTTCGGTGACCAGACTGCTCATAGTTAAGGCTCCAACGAATGCTTGAACTGTTGGAGTCAGTCTAGCGAGCGCTGGTTTATCCGTAAAATGTATATTTCAGATATACAGCATCTACGGAGTGGATATGCATTTCACTTTGCGCCAGTTGGAGGTGTTCGTTGCCGTGGCTCAGGACGGGACGGTCTCCGGCGCTGCGCATCGCTTGGCCATGTCCCAGTCGGCCGCCAGCACGGCGCTGGGGGAACTGGAGCGCCAGTTCGAGGTGCAGCTCTTTGACCGGATCGGCCGTTCGCTTCGCCTCAACGCCGTGGGGCGGGATCTGCTTCCCCGCGCGGTGGCGCTGCTGGATCGAGCCGAGGAGATCGAAGGCCTTCTGACCCGCCACGCCGTTTTTGGCGACTTGGCGATCGGCGCCACCCTGACGGTCGGGAATTATCTGGCCACCCTGGTCGTGGCGGATTTCCTCCAGCGGCACCCGGACTCCCATATCCACCTCCGCGTACACAATACGACCGCGATCCTTGAGGCGCTGCTGCGTTTCGAACTCGATCTCGGGCTGGTGGAGGGAGCCTGCCATCATCCGGACCTGGAAGTGGAGCCTTGGGTGGCGGATGAACTGGTCGTCTTTGCTGCGCCCGGTCATCCCCTGGCGGACGGCCCGGCGAGCTGGACGTGTTTGGTGCAGGAGCCTTGGATTCTGCGGGAACCCGGGTCCGGGACCCGGGCCACCTTCGACCAGGCCGTCGCGGCCCTGGAAGGCGTGCCCCGGGTCCGTCTGGAGCTTGAGCATACGGAGGCCATCAAGCGCTCCGTGGAATCCGGACTGGGGTTGGGCTGCATTTCCCGGCTGGCCTTGCGGGAGGCCTTCCGGCGGGGAAGCCTGGTGCCCATCGAATGTCCGGATCTGAACCTTGGGCGTTATTTCAACTTCGTCTGGCATCGCCACAAATACCGGACTGCCGGCATGGCCGCCTTCCTGGATCTGTGCCGGGCCTACACGGCGGGGGTCGAACGCAGCGACCAGATCACCTTGCCGTTCATTCCGTAAGGCGGGTCCCCGATCGGACCCGCCGCCCGGGTTGTTATGCGGGCACGCTGCCGGCGGACAACTCGGATTCGGATTTCCCTTCCGGCCAGTACGCGGCGACCTGACACAGGATGGCCGACCAGTAGGGAATCGTTTCCAGCAGCAGGATGCCGATCCAGATTCGGCTCTCAAAATTCGCCGCGCCGTGGAGGAAAGCCATGCCCCAGGCGGAGAGCAGGAGCGCGACGAGGAGGCCCAGTTCCTCCCGGATCGGCGCAAAGAAGGCGAAGGCCCCCTTGGCTTTCCAGCCCTTGGGAGTACGCACGAACTCGCCCTTTTTCTTCACCACCCCGGCGAAGATGCCGCGGGCGATGGCGTGGGAGATACCCACCGAGAGGATCGATGCACCGAGGATGTCCAGCCAGGGGCAGTCCATGGTGCGGCGATAGAGGATGGGACCGAGGGCAGCCTTGAAGGCCATGAAGCCCAGGATCGGTAACGCAAGGGCGGTGACCGGAAGACTGAAGGACTTGGGCGCCACCATGATCCCCAGGGTCCACAGGATGGAGGCAAAGGCGAAGACCAGTTGCAGCGCGTCACCGAACCAGGCAAACCAGCCGGTGAGGAAGTGGTAGCGCTGGGCGAGATTGAGTCGGCTCGGGCCGAGGATGTATTTGAGATGGCCCTTCAGGATCTGCATCGCGCCAAAGGCCCAGCGGAAGCGCTGGCTCTTGATGGCCGCGAAATCGGCCGGCGTCAGGCCACGGCCGAGAATATGGTCCACGTAGCGGGTCTCGTAGCCTTTTTCGATGAGCCGCAGTCCCAGCTCTGTATCCTCGCAGATGCACCACTCCGACCAGCCGCCCACCTCATCCAGGGCCTTCCGTTTCACCAGGGTCATGGTGCCGTGCTGGATCAGCGCGTTGCGCTCGTTGCGGTGGTGCATGCCGATGCGAAAGAATCCGTCGAACTCCCAGTTGCACATGCGGCGGAAGGGCTGCTGCTCCCAGTCGCGGTGCGCCTGGGGCGCCTGGACCACCGCCACGCCACCAATCTTGAAGTGAGGCGCCAAGGAAGAGAGCCAGTCGGGGGTGACCACGTAGTCGGCATCCACCACGCCCACCACATCCGCCCGGGGGTCGGTTTCCTTGAGGGCGAAATTGAGGGCCCCGGCCTTGAAACCCGGCCAAGGCAGCAAGTGGAAGAAGCGGAATCCAGGGCGGTTCAGGGAAAGGACGTATTCCTCCACCGGCTTCCACAGCTTCTCGTCCTGGGTGTTGTTGTCGATCACCAGCACTTCGTAGTTGGTGTACTGGAGGTTCGCCAGACTCTCGATGGTGGCGATGACCATCTCCGGCGGCTCGTTGCAGCAGGCCAGATGGATGGACATGAAGGGCTCTTCCTCCGGCGGCAGGGGGGGCAGGGGCGAGAAGCGCCGCTTCCATCGCCCCTTGAAGAGCACCTCGCCGAACTCGAAGCCGTGGGACAGCAGCACGGCCGCGGTGAGGCAGGTGGACACCACCAGGACGGTGAGCCCGATCATGTCCCGGTCGGTGAGGTAATAATCGGCGGGTACCGAAAGTCCGATGACCAGGGTGGTGACGCAGGCCTGAATGAGCATTGCACTCCATAGGCGGCCGAGGATGCCCCAGCCGCGCAGGAAGAAGGCCACCAGCACCATGGGAATGAAGGCAATGGCGGCGGCAATGACGGCCTTTTCCTCCCAATGGGGGTCATTCTGGATCAGGCCTTCGAGGGGAAATTTGGGCTCCCGCTCGGCGTTGTACATCCCCCAATAGGCCCCCGCCCATCCTTCCAACTCGATTTTCCAGGGCTGGTCGAAGGCCTCCATCAGGTAGTAGTCGAGGGTTCGGTCCCGGGTGAGGGCCAGGAACTCCCGGATGAACATCGCTTCGTTTTCCACTGAGGGCACGGCGGCGCCGAGGGTCGGACCCCGGCTGGGCCAGCCGATTTCACCGATCACGATCTTCTTTTTTGGGAAGGTCTTGGCGAGCTCGTCATAGCGCTGCATCGCATAACGCACTGCATCTGCCGCAGGCACCCCCTCGTGATAGGGCAGGAGGTGCACGGTGATGAAATCCACGTGATCAGCGAGCTTGGGATTCTTGAGCCAGACGTGCCACGGTTCGGCGGTCGAGACAGGTTTCTTGGTGGCCTTGAGGGCCAGACGCGCCTTGTCCAGGAAGGGAATCAGCTCATCGACGGTGAGATCGTTGCGGAGCAAGGCCTCGTTGCCCACGATCACCCGATTCACATGGCGATTCGCCTTGGCGGCCGCTACCGCGGCGTCGACCTCCCGGTCATTGGCCTCCATATCCCCCGAAATCCACGCGCCGGCTGCGACCTCGAGGGAATGTTTGGCGGCCAGAGCGACCACGGTCGGGTTTTCGATCGAGCCGTAAGTGCGGATTCGACTGGCCGACTGGGCCATGATTGCCAGGTCGCCGGTGATCTCCGTGTCGCTTGGGTAGAGCTTGCGCAGGGGATCCTGATCCCGCTGGAAGGGCGAATAGGCGAAGCCCTGAACCCCGACGCCGGCGGCGCTGGCGATTATTCCCTTGTTCGGCAGCGACCACAGGAGATACTGGACCCCGGCCACGACGCTGGCGACGATCAGCGCCCCAATGAGGCGGAAGGTGATCTTGGCAGCTTTTTTCATGCCGCCCTCACAGAGTCAGGATTGGACATCACCATTGCTCCGATAGAGCGATGGGCCGAGAATCCGGCGGCGGGTGAGGTGGAATGCAAGATTGGGCGGCCCTCTGGCTGCAATCGGAAGCGAATACCCATGCGGGGCATCCGGTCGCCGATTCTAAGCGTCTTTGGGCGGTCGGGAAGCTCAATTTGCAACATCATGTCGGGGTGACCCAGGGAGTGTCGCGGCAATGCAAAAACAGGATGCGCCGGTTGGCGCTGGTTGGCTGGCCCTCCTGGTGGTCGGCGGGGTCGCCCTGATTCTGGCCTGGGGGCTGCGCTACGGCCTGCTGGAGGGGGGGCGACTTCCGGCCGATTGCACGGTCGGGGGCGGCGCGGCCTGTGCTTTCAAGAACGCCCTGGTCTGGAGCTTTCTTGGCAACAAGCTGGGCTGGCTGGCCCTGGCGAGCGGTGTTCTGGCTTTCCTCTCAGGCGCCCGGGTGTTGGCATGGATCGGCTGGGTCACTGGTGTCCTGGGCATCATCCTGTATTGCTTCGACAGTTCAGCGGTGGGGCTGCTGGCGGCCCTCCTCACCCTGATTCGCCTTCCCAAGTCCACCGCCCAGGGCCATCACCAGACAGCATGAGGCCCACAGGATGGCCTCGGGATTCATCGGCTCACTCACCCAGCGTCCCACCCCGCCAAGGAGAATGATGCCGGCCAGGCAGCGTTCCTCCATGCCTGGCCGGTTCCATGCCGGGGCGAAAATTGCCAGACAGGCCAGCGAGAGGGCGGGCACGGCGTAGAGCAGGGTCGGGAAATCCCGGTAACGGGGGTCGGCGAAAAGCAACAGCGCCGCCGCCGCTGCGCCAAACAGCACCACGAAGCGGACCAGGGCAAGTTGGCGGGTGATGATTTCGCACTGGATGTAGCTTCGGCCCTCGCGCCACGCGGCGATCCCGCCGGTCAGGGGCCGGCAGCCGGCCCACAGGGCAATCAGGAACGGGATCAGGGCGCCCGCCCCCCCCAGCGCGGTCAGGACCGCCCACTCGAGGCCATTGCGGTAGGCTACCCAGGCATGCTCCGTGGCCAGGACCATTACTGCGCCGGCCAGGGCGCCACCGCTTGCCGCGGCGAGGACCGCGAGGGGGCGTCCCCGTCCGCCGAATTTGAGCACGCCTGCCAGGCAGGTGAGCGCCCCGACCAGGGCGCCGGCGACGGCCGCGACGATCAGCGCCCGGTCTCCCTCGCGTTCCGCCACGGGTGCGACCCAGGAGAATTTGGGCTCGAGGTCGGTGTCGAGGATGCCCCAGTAGCCGCCGACCGTGCCTTCGAGCTTCCGCTTCCAGGGCTGGTCGATGGCCTCGATGAAGTTGTAGTCCCAGCCCTCATCGTGGGCCTTGCGAATGAATTCCCTCAGGTAGCGGGCCTGGTTGGCACGGCTGGGCAGGGCAGCCTCCCGCTGACGGCCAGCGCTGGGCCAGCCCGTTTCTCCGATCAAGATGGGCTTGGAAAACTGCTTGACCACCAGGGCCCGTACGTCGGTGACGTGCTGCAGTGCGTGTTCGATGGCGACAGGCCGGTCTTCCCAGTAGGGCAGGATGTGGACGGTGACGAAATCCACGGCCGATGCCAGATCGGGATGGCGGGTCCAGAATTCCCAGACGTCCGCATAGGTCACCGGTACTTTGACCCGCTTGCGCACCTCATCAATGTAGGCCCGCAGCCCCGCTTCGGTCTGCTCACGGCGCAGCAGCACCTCGTTTCCCACCACCACAGCCTTCACCGTATCGGGGAATTCGTTGGCCAGGCGGACTGCGGTATCGATCTGGATGCGGTTCTTGTCCGCTTCCATCCCAATCCAGGCCCCCAGCAGGACCTTGAGGCCGAGGGTCTGGGCGACGGCCGGGACCTGCTCCAGACCCTGATTCACTGAGTAGATCCGCACGCAGGCAGTTAGCGGCGCCAGGGCCTTGAGATCTGCAATGATCTGCTCGCGCAGGATCCGCACCGAGGGGTCCAGGGGAGTCTGGCCGGGTTGATAGTAGGGGGAGTAGGAAACGCAGTGCAGCTTCTCGCCTTGGTCGAGATGCAAGGCCGGGAGGTCCACCGGCTGCATCTGCTCCCGCACGAACTGGCCGAGCACGGCAAGGGCAAGAACATGTAGGACGAGAAAGCCCAACCAGAAGCGGCGGGGAAAGGGCCGGGCGAGGCTCGGGGGGGTCAATGGGGCAACTCCAGATGAGACAGGGACGCCACGTGGCTGAGGAGCGGGCGGGAGGATTCTAAAGGAAGCGGGTCGACGTAGGGGGGCCGGGCGGTGCGGCCGTCGGCCGAAGGCGGTAAGCTATGGGCCGATTCCGCCCCTCCCGATTTCCCCTTGGATACTTTCGACCCCCACCAGGTGCTTGGCCTGGCGCCCCCGGCTTCGGCCGACGAAATCCGCCGCGCCTTCCGCCGCCTGGCCATGCGCTGGCATCCCGACCGCAATCCAAGTCCGGAGGCCTCCGAGCGCTTTCGTCTGATTCGAGCGGCCCATGACGCCCTTCTGGTGGAAACCGAAGCGCTCGAGTCCGACGGCGCCGCACGGGGTCCGGTGGAGGAGGGCGAGCTGGTGGTCAGCCTGGAGGAGGCGGTCTTTGGCGGTAAGAAGACCTTTACGGTGGTGCGCCGCCACCCCTGTGCGGTGTGCGGGGGGGAGGGGGATGTTCCGCTCCAGTACTCCCGATTGTGCGAGCCTTGCCACGGTACCGGGCGATTGCGTCGTGCCTCGGGGCTGGAGCGCTGCGGAGTGTGTGAGGGCAAGGGATACCGCTTCAAGGCGCGCTGCGAGGCCTGCGACGGGAGCGGTGAGGAAATCGCCGAGCGGGAATTGGCGGTCACCCTGCCGCCCCTGAGCGC
>JAEUNY010000123.1 GCA_016791005.1 Zoogloeaceae bacterium | reverse complement strand
GCCGATCTTTGCCCTGACCGGGGTGGAAGGAAAGATGTTCCACCCCATGGCCTTCACCGTGGTGGCGGCGCTGCTGGGCGCCATGATCCTCTCCGTGACCTTCGTGCCGGCCGCCGTGGCGCTTTTCCTCAGCGGCAAGGTGGCCGAGAAGGACAACCGCCTGATGGAGTGGGCGAAGCGCGGCTATGCGCCGCTGCTCGACTGGGCGATGGCGAGCAAGCCGCTGGTGCTGACCATCGCGGTCGTCACGCTCGTGCTGTCGGGGCTGCTGGCCACGCGCATGGGCAGCGAGTTCGTGCCCAGCCTGGACGAGGGCGACATCGCGCTCCATGCCCTGCGCATCCCCGGCACCAGCCTGAGCCAGGCCGTCGCCATGCAGGTGCAGCTCGAGCAGACGGTGAAGTCCTTCCCGGAGGTGGACTCGGTGTTCGCCAAGCTCGGCACCGCCGAGATCGCCACCGACCCCATGCCGCCGAGCGTCGCCGACAACTTCGTCATGCTCAAGCCCCGCGAGCAGTGGCCCGACCCGCGCCGGCCAAAGGCCGAGCTGGTCGCCGCCATGCAGGCGGCGGTGGGCCAGGTGCCGGGCAACAACTACGAGTTCACCCAGCCCATCCAGATGCGCTTCAACGAGCTGATCTCCGGCGTGCGCAGCGACGTGGCGGTGAAGGTCTTCGGCGACGACATGGACACCATGAACGACACCGCCGAACGCATCTCGCGGGTGCTCGAGGGCATCCCGGGGGCGGCCGACGTCAAGGTGGAGCAGACCACAGGCCTACCCATGCAGACCGTGCACATCGACCGGGACCGGACCGCCCGCTTCGGCCTCAATGTCGCGGACGTGCAGGACGTCGTCTCGGCCGCCGTCGGCGGGCAAGAAGCGGGCGTGCTGTTCGAAGGCGACCGGCGTTTCGACATCCTGGTGCGCCTGCCCGAGCGCCTGCGCGGAGACATCGAGGCGATGAAGGAACTGCCGATCCGTTTGCCGCGCGCCGACAACGGTGCCGACTCCCGGAGCTTCATCCGCCTCGGCGACGTGGCTGCGATCGAAGCCGCGCCGGGCCCCAACCAGATCAGCCGGGAGGATGGCAAGCGCCGTGTCGTGGTCACCGCCAACGTGCGCGGGCGCGACATCGGCTCCTTCGTCGCCGAAGCCGAGACCAGGATCGCCCAGACGGTCACGGTGCCGGCCGGCTACTGGACCACCTGGGGCGGCACCTTCGAACAGCTCCAGTCGGCCGCCAAACGCCTGCAGATTGTCGTGCCGGTGGCGCTGCTGCTGGTCTTCACCCTGCTGTTCGTCATGTTCGGCAACGTCAAGGACGGCCTCCTGGTGTTCACCGGGGTCCCCTTCGCGCTCACCGGGGGCATCGTGGCGCTGTGGCTGCGGGACATCCCGCTGTCGATCTCGGCGGGCGTCGGCTTCATCGCGCTATCCGGCGTGGCGGTGTTGAACGGCCTGGTGATGATCGCCTTCATCCGCAGCCTGCGCGAAGACGGCATGGCCCTCGACGCCGCCATCCGCGAGGGCGCGCTCACGCGGCTGCGTCCGGTACTGATGACCGCCCTCGTGGCGTCCCTGGGCTTCGTGCCGATGGCCATCGCGGTGGGCACCGGCGCCGAGGTGCAGCGTCCGCTGGCGACGGTAGTGATCGGCGGCATCCTGTCGTCCACGGCGCTGACCCTGCTGGTGCTGCCGGTGCTCTACCGGTTGGCTCACCGCCGGGACGAGGAGGTCGGACCTGAAACGGAGGCGCGAGTCCTGCCTACCGTCTGGGCGCGTATCGGACGGTGGCGCCCATGGGGATTGCCGCAAGTCGAAGAGCGACGCTGATGCTATCCGGCGAAACCCGTCTTGACGCTTCCGCCCGCCCAAGGCGGCGGAAGCAGAATCAGGAGGGCAAATGAAGGCTGACCGAGGCGATGGCGCTACTGGGGCGATGAAAGAACTCCTGCGCGCTATTCGGCGGGGCGATCCTGAGTGCGTAAACGGGCTGCTCCGTGCGGGCGTCGAACTGGACTGGCTGGACGACAATGCTTGCAGCCCATTGTTCTACGCAGTGTATGAAAGGTATTTCGATATCGCCGCGAAATTGCTGGAGCGAGGCGCGAACGTCGATTTTCCGGGCCGACATGACTGGACCCCGTTGTTTTGGGCAGCCTTCAATGGCTACGGCGACGTCGCCCGTTTTCTCATTGCCCATGGCGCCGATCCGAACGTGGCCGCGCCCGAGGGTGACTTGCCGCTGCTCCTGGCGGCCTACAAGGGCTATACGGAGATCGTCCGGCTGCTGCTTGCTGGTGGCGCACGCCGGGAAGCGGTCGGCCCGGAAGGCCGTAACGCACTATGGTTCGCCCGGGCAAGAAGGCATGGGGAGATCGTGAAGCAGCTGGAGGCCTGTGCTGTGTTGGAGTCGCCGGCTCCGGGCCATTGATTCCAGGCAGGTGCTCCATGAACAGCGGGAAAACCGCACTCGACCTGGCGCGTGTCCTGCCGACGGCTATACCTTCCATGAAGAGGAGGAGATGGCCTAAGCCTCTCCACGTCAACGACCGCCCGGCACCCATGTTGTGGAAGAGGAGGAGGGCGGACAGCGCGACAAGGATCGTCAAGAGTCCGGCCTTGGCCGAGCCGCTCGACGTCGTCGATGCCGGCAGAACCGTCGGCCGAGTGGCAGTCTTGCGGCTGCCGGCGGGAGATTGCGAACTCTACGATAGGTGGCCGTGCCCAACCAGTACGGTGGAGACGAGTTCGGTCCCAAGCGCGCCATGGCGTACCGCTTCAGGAACGAGGCTGGGCGCGTCTCTTACCTGGGCAACGTGGACCTGCGCATGACCGAGCAGGACATGTACGACATCATCGTCGAGAACGGGGCGAAGAGGGATCTCACGCTTCTTGCGAAGAAGCTGCCTTCCGTGACCCCGAGGACATCCTTTTCCGGCCCGGCGAACTACGACCATGAGACTCGGTGGGTTCCTTTGCCAGGGCAGGATCTTGAGGGGCGGGCCCAATGAGTAGTGTGATTCTAGACTCGACATTGATTTGTCCGAAGTGCGGCCACACCAAGAGCGAGCGCATGCCTGCAGACGCTTGCCAGTGGTTCTACGAATGCGAGTCCTGCCGCGCGATCCTGCGCCCGAAACCCGGCGATTGCTGCGTGTTCTGCTCCTACGGCTCGGTGCCGTGTCCGCCCATCCAGGAGCACGGAAAACAGCACGGTTGCTGCGGCTGATCAGGTGAATTGGCTTGCTGGCGGACGCCATGCGCGGGGCAATGTCGGCCATATCGACCACAGTGCGACGTGACTTGTGGCGGATAACGGCAAGCCCCCGCCGGCCCGGGAACTGCCCATTATGTGGGGCGGCGGCACCGGCGCCGAAGTCATGCAGCGCATCGCCGCCCCGATGGTGGGCGGCATGATCACCGCGCCGCTCCTGTCCATGTTCGTCATTCCCGCCGCCTATCTCCTGATGCGCCGGCGCCGGCTGGACGATCAGCCGGCGGCCCGGCGCATTCCCGTCGATGATGGAGAGCGGCCCGCGTGATGTTCATGTCGAGGGCCGAGAAAGGAGGTGTCGCCGAGTGTTTGTTTCGATGTACGGCCAAGGTGCCGATTTTCGATCGTTAAAATGAGGAGAACCGCCATGCGTAGATTCATTCTTTCCCTGCTGATGCTGCTGTCCCTGTCTGCCTTCGCCGCCCAGGAGCAGACCATCGAGCTCAAGGACGGCAGCAAGGTAATGGTGCACAAGGACGGCACCATGGTGCACCTCGATGCCGCCGGCAATCGCGTCAAGATGAAAGACGGCATGGTCATGGAGGCCAAGGACGGGACGATGTTCATGATGAAGAACAACGCCATCTGGAAGCAGATTACGGAGAAAGGAACCCTGAAACCCTGAATCCGAAATCCGGGGACCCGGCCGGTAAGGGTCGTGGCCCCCGCTGTCACCCGGCGTCGTCGATCAGATTTTTTACCCACAAGGAAAGGAAGCAAGATGAAGCCAACCGCCACTTCAACCGCGCCATCCGCAGCGTTTAACCCCTGTTCGATACGCTTATGCGCCTACGGCAAGGTTGGCGGCGATCGGAGGGCAGGCGGAACGCATGGGAGCGCCAGCACAGGAGCCCACAGGCGGTGCACATGTCACATGGTGACCAGAAGTCGTCCCGCCTTCGTCGCCCCGACTTCGAATACGAACCCCCACAACCTTTCGGCCATGGGGGTGATGTCAAATCAAGCTGCCTGTCGCGCCTCTTCGGCATCGACCTTCGCGCTACCCGCTTCGTCCTTGTCCAGGTCGAGTTGCCCGAGCAACTCGCGTTGCCGGACCAGCAGGTCGGTCAGCCGGCCCTCATGCTCGAAGGGCCGGGCCAGTTCCAGCCGGAGGTCTTCCAGCCGCTTGCGGCGGGTCGCCAACTGCGCCACGGCGTCGGCGTGATGCTTGCCGACCGATTCCAGCGTACCCAGCAAGGCGGCCACCAGCGCCGGACCCGTTTGATAGGGCTCGGCGTTGTACAGGCAGTGCCCCGCCAGGTACAGGCCGGGCGTTTCGTCGCCGCGCGCCGCGAGGATGCCGATGTCGAAGCCGCCAAAGCTGCCGACGATCCGTTCGATCATCCGGCTGGCCGTGCGCACCTCTTCCTTGGCCATCCTCACCAAGCCGCGTAGCGTTTCGCCGACCGCATCGGGGCCCACAATCCTGCGACCCGCCAGTTCCACGGTGATGCCCTGCAGGTTCTGCGGCTCGATCCGGGCCGCGTCCAGCGCGTACAGTCGAATCTTCTTCTCCAGCGCCTCGATCATCATCGGCAGCCGGCCCACTTCGCTTTCGTTGGCGTAGCGCTGGTTGCGCCACACCGAGAACAGCGTCGAGAGCTTGGCCACCTCCGCGTCCACGCCGGCTTTCTCGATCACCAGCGGGTTGCCCGACGCCAAGGCTTTCACCTCGGCATAGGACAGCGCCGCGAGTTCCACATCTTCCAGCGACCGAATGCCCTGGTCGCCCTTCATCACCTGGGCGATGAAGCGCGCCTTGGTCTCCAGCGTTTGCCACATGTAACTGTCAAAACTGCCTTCCGTGACATACCGGAAGACTTCCACTTCCTCGCACTCATTGCCCTGGCGCAGGATGCGCCCCTCGCGCTG
>JAEUNY010000108.1 GCA_016791005.1 Zoogloeaceae bacterium | reverse complement strand
TGGCTGGCGGCCGGCAACTGCAGGCCCAGGCGGGCGCAGAACTTTCGCTCCCGTGGGGTGGGGGTGTCGATGAGTGCCCATCCCGCCGGCTGGGCGGAGCCCCAGATCAGGTCGGCCAGCACCATCCGCTCGGTGTCGCGGGAGAGCCGCAGGCCGAAGGTGGCATAGGTGAGCCCGAGGCGCCGCTTCTTGAGGAAGCTCGGGATCGCGAAGCCACCCATCAGTTCGGTGATGTAGTCCACATAGTCGGCGTCGGAGGCGATCCAGGTGGATTCGGGAAGCGGCGTGCCGAGGGGCTTGAACAGGATGGGGAGCGACCCATCCACCGCGTCCTGATCCACTTCCTGGTATTGGGCGCCGTCGTGCTGGTAGATCCTGAAGCGATAGGCGGTGCCGGCGATGCGGGCGCAGCCGACGACCAGGATGTGGGGCGTGGAGGCGAGGAGTTTTTGCAGCCCGGTGTCACGGTTGAGGTCGATGATGTAAGGCACCTTGGCATCCACCAGCCAGCGGTGGAAGGCGGCTTCGGACCACCCCGGGTCGCCGTAGGTCCGTTCGAGAAAGGCTTGCAGCGCCTTGCGGCCGCGCTTCAATTCCACGTGCATGGCGGCGCGGGGGAATTCCTCCATCAGGCGCTTGGCCATGGGCTGGCCGTTGTTGAGGGCAAGGATCAATTCGGTGGACTCGGCCGGGATCTTGCGATTTTCCGTGGCATGGGTGACCCCGGCCAGCACGGCGGGGCCGAGGACAGGAACGACCTCACCCCGGACCAGGGCAGCGGGCAGGCTCCCGGCGAGTTCGTCGGGCAGGGGAAAAGGGCACGGGGGCAGGGCAGACATCGGCGCGGACTCCAGGCAGGCGTGAGGGGGCGGCCAGGGTCCCAAGGCGGCGCGTCGTGTCGAGGAGGGGGCGCGCCGGTCCGGGCCCGGCCTGAAACTACCTTTGCGAGATTCGTGCCGAAGGCCACCCGCAGCGCTGATTCTGCGGAAAGCTCAGCGTTTACAGCGGATTCCGCCTCAGATCCAGGGGGTGGCCGTCTTGCCGCTTGCGTCGACCCTACGCCGTCGGATCGCCGATTGTGGCTTTCCCGACAGGCGGGTCAGGACCAGCGGACCGGCGCGGCGAAGAGGTAGCCGGCGCCGTACACCGTCTTGATCAGGCGGGCGTGCTGCGGGTCCTCCTCCAGGCGGCGGCGCAGGCGCGAAATACGCAGGTCGATGCTGCGGTCCTGGGCGGCGACGTCCCGGCCCTCCAGGAGTTGCTCTCGAGTGAGGATCTGATTGGGCCGCTCCAGAAGCGCACAGAGGAGTTGGGCCTCGGCGAGGCTCAGGGTGTCGGGCTTGCCCGAGGGGTCCACCAGAGTCAGGGTGCCCAGTTCGAAACGCCAGCCAGCAAAGTGCGCCACCTTGAGGCTCTGGCCGCTGCCGGGATCCGGGGCGGGGATGGGTGCGGTGCGCCGCAGCACGCTGCGCACCCGCGCGATGAGTTCCCGCGGCTCGAAGGGCTTGATCACGTAGTCGTCCGCCCCCAGCTCCAGGCCCATCACCCGATCATGCACGTCGGTGCGGCCGGTGACGATGAGCAGTCCGAAGGCGTGGCGGGCCCGCACTTGCTGGAGGACGTCGATGCCGTCGATGTCGGGAAGCCAGAGGTCGAGGATGGTGAGGGCCGGGACCCGTACGCGCAGCGCGCGCAGGAAGTCGTTGCCGTTGGTGAAAAGCTCCCAGCGGAATTCGAATTTTTCCAGGGTCGAGGTGATGAGCCGGGCGACCGCGGGGTCGTCTTCGACAACGTAGATGAGTTCGGAGGGTTTGGCTGACACTAGGAATTACCTCGCTCAATCCCGGCGCGGGAGGGCCTGCAGGGCGGTGAGCAGCTTGGCGCGGCTAAAGGGTTTGGCTAGAAGGGGCGGGGCCTCGGCGTCGCGGGGATCCGCCTGGTCGGCGAATCCGCTCATCAGGATGACTGGAAGCTCGGCCCGGAAACGGCGCACGAAGCGGGCCAGGGCGCGTCCGTCCATCCCGCCGGGCATCACGACATCGGAGATGACCAGGGCGATGGCGGGGACGTTCTCCACCATGTCGGCACCCTCCTGGCCATTTTCCGCTTCGAGGACGACGCAGCCGATGGCGCCGAGTTGTTTGCGGACCACCTTGCGCACCTCGGCGTCGTCATCGACCAGGAGGACGAGCTTGCCGGCGAAACTCTCGACCGGATCGGCGGGAGGCGCGGCCTCGTCCGCCGGGGCGTCGGCCCCGCACGGCGCGAGGGGCAGGACCAGGGCGATGGTGGTTCCCCGGGCCTGGCGGCTGCGGATGCGCACGCCGCCGCCGGACTGCTTGATGAAGCCATACACCATGGCCAGGCCCAGGCCACTGCCCATGCCGAACTTCTTGGTGGTGAAAAAGGGCTCGAAGACCCGGGCGAGGGTGCCGCCATCCATTCCCGTGCCATTGTCATGGACGGCGATCTGGACGTAATCCCCGGGGGCGAGTTCGAGGTCCGCGGCGGCGGCGGGGCTCAGGGTTTCGAGGGACGACTCGATGCGCAACTCCCCGCCATTGGGCATGGCGTCGCGGGCATTCAGCGCCAGATTGAGGAGCGCGCTTTCGAGTTGGTGCGGGTCCACCAGCGTCTCCAGTTCCGGTTGGCGGTTCGCCGTCACCAGCGAGATGTTGGCCGGCAGCGAGCGGCGGATCAGCTTGGACATGTTGAGGACGAGCTGATTGACCTCGACCCGGCGGGGGGCGAGGGGCTGCTGGCGCGAGAAGGTGAGCAGGCGGCGGATGAGCTCGGCGCCTCCAATGGCCGCCTGCATCGCCGGCTCGATGAATTCCTCGCTTGCCGGATCATCGGGATGAGCCTCGCGCAGGCCGGTCAGATTGCCGATGATGACCGTCAGCATGTTGTTGAAATCATGGGCGAGGCCGCCGGTGAGTTGGCCGATGGCTTCCATCTTCTGCGCCTGGGCAAAGGCCTGTTGGGTGCGACGCTGCTCGGTGATGTCCAACGAATGGACAAAGCAGCCCATCACCTCGCCCTCGGCGCCAACGTCGGGTACCAGGGTGCTGCGCGCATAGACCACGCTGCCGTCGGGGCGGGTGAGGTCGTATTCGTAGGTGACTTGCTCCCCCGCCAGGGCCCGTGCCACGGCGTCCTTGACCTTCTCGAACATCTCGCGGCCGATGGCCTGCTCGATGGGCTGGTCGGTCATCCCCGTACTGGTCGAGCCGAACCACTCGGCGTAGCGGCGGTTGGCGTAGCGGTAGGTCCAGCTGTGATCGAAATAGGCGATGTGGGCCGGAATGGCGTCGGTGATCTGGCGCAGGCGGGCTTCGGAGCGTTGCAGCGCGGCGGTGATCTGGCGGTTGGCATCGATGGCGGCCTGCAGGTCGATGTTGGCCGTCGTCAATTCATTGGTGCGACTCTGGATGTGGGCTTCCAACTCGGCGTTGGTCTGGGCGACTCGCTCCTCCGCCCGGCGTTGCTGGGTAATGTCCGAGTAGAGGGCAATAAAGCCCTGGTGGGGCAGAGGCATGCCCCGCACGGCGAGAATTTGTCCATTTGGCCTCACCCGTTCGGTATAGTGCGGCGTGAATGCCCGGGCGGCGGCCACTCGCTCGGCGATCTGGGCTTCGGGATCCCCGGGCCCATACTCCCCGCGCTCTGCGTTGTAGCGGATGAAGTTCTCGAAGGACGCGCCGGGCTGGGCGAGGTGATCGGGAAAGTCCAGCAGGTGGAGAAAGGTCTTGTTCCAGGTAACCAGGCGCAGATCGGCGTCAAAAACGGTGACCCCTTGCTCCAGCATGTCGAGACCGGCTTCCAGCATGTCGCGATAGCGGCGGTCGCTGATCTGTCCGGCGGGTACGGCGGCAGGTCGTTTTACGGTGGCCATGGTTGCGGTGGTGGGCGTGGGAAACCGGGAATCCGCCAGGCGACGAGTCCCATCTGCAGTCGATTTTAGCGCCCGGCAAGGACCCGCCGGGACCAAGACAAGATTCAGTACATTTTGGTGAAAATTAAGACAAGGTTTGTTGCAATAATCGCGGCCATTGCTTCCGGAAGGGGCTTAGGGATCGCAGCCAGACCAACGTGTCTGGTCCCGCCCTAGCCGGGTTTCCTGGCAATAACCTAGAGCGCTGTCCCTGCGAAACGGCGCCGACCACATTGGAAAGAGGAGAAGAGGGTGTCTGGTAATCCCTATGAAACCGGGTTGGACAAGAACGCGGCCAACTACGTCCCCCTGTCGCCGCTGTCATTCCTGGAGCGTTCGGCCTACGTCTATCCGACCCGCCTGAGCGTGGTTCA
>JAEUNY010000084.1 GCA_016791005.1 Zoogloeaceae bacterium | reverse complement strand
GGGTACTCGCCTCGGTGCTCCTGCACCAAGCGCACTGCGCGCTCACGCACTTCGGGGGAATACTTCGGCAGAGGTTTCTTGCTCATCATGGCTCCATCTTCTCAGGGAAAGGAGCCTCCACCAAACCCGGGGCGATTCAGTGTGTGCACCTTAGCGGAATCGGCCTGCATCGGGAGCCGCCTATCTTGCCTAAGATGCCTACCACCCATCCAGCTTGGCCGCCTTAGCTGGAACCCGCGTAAACACTGGGTTTGCCTAAGGGGCCAAGTGGCCACCTTAGGCGGCCACTTAGCGGGTCCTTGGATAGGACTATCAACACGGCGCGAAACGAGCGCAGTTTTTCGCCAGTTTTTTGGGTGCATAGGGGTTTACTGACTAACAGGGAGATGGTCCAGCGGAGGACCCGGCAGACCGCCAACTACTTCAACACAAAGAAGGAAGTCACATGAGCACAGCAGCAAAATTAGGCGTCAGGGTGTCGAACCCCGGTAAGGTCGTTTCCATTGAGGGCGAGACCTTTGGGGAGCTGGTGTCCTTTGAGTTTGTCCACCTCGAAACGCTGAAGAGGGCGGTAGCCGTCCTTCATCAAGAAAATCCATACGGTCTGAACGAAGCACTGACAGAAGCTCAGGCCGCGCTCCAGGCGATGGTGGGCGGTGTCGAGATGATGTTGCATGAGCAGTTGCGCTGGGCGGCCGAGCAGGGCCTTCAGTTCGAAATGGTCAGCAACGGGGCACAAAGCCATTGACAGCCGCGGCGCCTTCTTGTGAAATTCAGACACGTTCGAGTTTCCGTTGATCGGCGCCAACAAGGGTTCAATCGCTTCGCGCTTGCCCTGCCCCTGGCAGACGAATCCGGAAGCGGGAGATCCGCCAAGCGCGGGTACTGGTCAGAGCGAAGGAGCTGCCAATGTTTGGCAGATTTTTCAGCCGCCGGTCCCGCGCTTTTCTTTTGCGGGTTGGCCCAAGCAAGGAGTGCGCATGCTTCACTACCGCGCCCTGCCGCTCGAGACGCCCAACGACGCCACCAAAACCGTCGAAGCCAGCCTTTCGAGCGAAACCGCTGTTTTCCGGCCTGGCGATGGTTACGAGGTGCTTCGGCACACGCCCGATGCCATTGACCTTTCCCGGGCACCCCTACCACTTCTGACCTCCCACGACCGTCAGGAAACCCCGGTCGGCATCATCGAAAACATTCGAATTGCCGGCGGGAAACTGCGCGGAACCCTGCGATTCGGCGCTAGCCAGCGGGCGCTGGATGTTTGGCAGGACGTCAAGGCAGGAGTGCTGCGCTCGGTGAGTGTCGGCTATCAAATTCTCGAAACGCAGCCACGAGGGAAGGACGGTTACACCGTCACCCGCTGGATGCCCTACGAGGCCAGTCTAGTTAGCGTGCCCGCCGATCCGACGGTCGGGGTGGGCCGCAGTTTTCAAGGAATCCAGACCATGGAAGAAATTCAAGAACAGGAAGTGCACCAATCCCGCTCCCAGCGTCGGGCGGCCGCCCGCAGCGAGGAGGAATCGCGCAACGCCTTCAAGGAAATAAACGCGATGCAGGCGGAGTTCAACATCGATCCGCGAAAAACACGGGATTTTATTGATACGAACGGACTCGATATTGACGGGTACAGGAACTTGGTTATTCGTAACCTGAAGGACAAGGGGCCTCTCCGGGTGGCCGAAGACTATGAAGTTGGGCTATCCAGCCGGGAGGCCTCGCGATTCAGTTTCACCAAGGCGATCCTTGCTCAGATCGACCCGCACTACGGCGCCCGCAATGCCGGATTAGAACTGGAAGTTTCCCGGGCCATGGCGCAGAAGGTTGGCCGGGAACCGCAGGGCATCTTCGTTCCGCCCGAGGTGCTATCCCAACGTGACCTGACGGTGGGCACCGACGCCCAAGGCGGGTATCTGCGCCCCACCGAGCATATGGGTAGCAGCTTCATCGACATCCTGCGCAACGCCTCCCACGTGCTGAATTTGGGTGCTTCGGAGTTGCCCGATTTGACCGGCGACCTCTCCATTCCCAAGAAAACATCAGCAAGCACCGCTTACTGGGTGCTCGAGGGTAACGCTCCGCCAGAAAGCCAGCCAGGATTCAGCAATGTCGCGCTCAGTCCCAAGACGGTGGCCGGATTTACGGACTACACCCGGAAGCTGTTGCTCCAGGGGTCCCCAGCCATTGAAGGCCTCGTACGCGCCGACCTGGCCGGGTCAATCGGGGTGGAGGTCGATCGCGCGGCCATCAACGGCAGCGGTACCGGTGCGGAACCGCTCGGCATCCTCAACACCTCCGGAGTCGCCTCGGTTCCCATCGGGGCGAATGGTGGTGCCCTCACTTGGGACCACGTACTCGATCTCGAACAGGCTCTGAGCCTCGGCAACGCGGACTCCGGCGCCCTGGCCTACCTTGCCACCACCAAGATCCGGCGGAAGCTGAAGGGCACCCTCAAGGTCCCAGGCGATGCTGGTGGCGGCTTCATTTGGGAGGCTGGTGCGGAACGCGACGCCGGGCGCGTCAACGGGTATCGAGCGATGGCCACGAACAACGTCCCGAGCAACCTCACCAAGGGCACCGGCACCGCCCTGTCGGCCATGATCTTCGGCAACTGGTCGGACATCTATTTCGGCTATTGGGGTGGCTTGGACCTTCTCGTTGATCCCTACACGCTAGCGACCTCAGGCGGATACCGGATTGTCGCCCTCCTCGACGTGGATATTGCGCTTCGCCGGGTCGAAAGCTTCGCCGTCATCAAGGATGCGGTAACGACCTAACGGGATGTCATGGGCAAGCGCGCACAGGAGCCGGTCATAGCGCGCTTGCTGCTGACCTTCCGAAGAAGGCCAGTAACCCATGACCGGCACCCCGCTGCTATGTGCGGGCCGCACACGGCAGTAGAGCCCCAGGGGATCCTCGATGAGCAACTGAGGGTGTAAGGGGCTCACCTTCCGCTTGTGAGGGCGCGGGCGCGCTACCTCCTGCAGGTCAACTGTGACGGTATATTTGACGGTATACCTTGCGCGAGACTTCGTGGAATTGGCGTGAATAGGGCATCATGGGCGCTATTCGAGTGACTTTCGGCCACAACTTTTTCAAGGCCAGACAATGCTCTGGCCTTTTCCTTTTTTGCACTTTGGCCGGATCGGCGGAAGAATTTTTTCTAGCTGCCAGGTGCGGGTTTGATTAGCCAATGGCAATGCGCAAAGCAAAAACCCAAGCCGCAGAGTGCTTGGGTTTTTGAGGAAATACTTGGTTGCGGGGGTAGGATTTGAACCTACGACCTTCGGGTTATGAGCCCGACGAGCTGCCAGACTGCTCCACCCCGCGACTGGAGAGGAAGAATTATAGAGGGCCCCTCCGAATAAATCAAGCTTCCGGCCTTGCGATGAGCGGCTGGCGACTCCCGCTGCTGTTCTCGCCGGGACGCTACTGACGCTTAGAGAAGCGGTGGAGTGGGTTTGGGTTGTTGCGAGTTTGTTTGGTGGCGGGGGACGCTTCGCATTGAAGAATTGCAGTAATCCGGTCCGGGACTCAGGTTTCATGGCATCGGACTGCGCATCAGGCGGGCTCGGGTGTCGGCCCCGCCGGATTCGGCCGTCATCGCCGGAAAATGCTGGGGGTCTTCTGCGCACCCATGGCCCGGAACGATCGCGTCGTGATTGCCCTTGCAGCCCGTCGGCAGGGTCGTCAGCCGATTTTCCAATGTCGCGGCGCGTGAGATGACGGAATCCGGTGCGTTGGTGGGGCTTTTTGCATCGGCGTTTGGCGCGGCGACCTTGCTGCCCTTACAGTCGGAGGCCGTGCTGGTGGGGTTACTTGTGCTCGATCCGCATTCGGCATGGTTGCTTGTGGCAGTTGCGACGGCGGGCAATGTGGCTGGTTCGGTGGTGAATTGGGGGCTGGGGCGGACGGTGGAGCTTTTCCAGGACCGGAAATGGTTTCCGGTGGGGGAGGCTCAGCGCCTACGAGCCCAGCGTATCTATCACCGCTATGGTCGGTGGTCGCTCCTCTTGTCGTGGGCGCCCGTGATTGGGGATCCCCTCACCTTGGTCGCTGGGATAATGCGCGAACCGCTGGTGACCTTTGTGGGGATCGTTCTGCTTGCGAAACTGGGGCGTTACCTTGTTCTCGCGACGGCGACCCTGGCGCTGGCCTGAGAGGGTGTCGTGATGAGAATGCCACTGTCGCTCGCTATCGGTGCTCGTACCAACCCCGCGACGCATTGACCTCCTTGACCACCATGAGCATGACCGGGACCTCGATGAGCACTCCAACCACAGTGGCAAGGGCGGCGCCGGACTCGAACCCGAATAGTCTGATGGCGGCGGCAACCGCCAGCTCAAAGAAGTTCGAGGCGCCGATCAGTGCCGAGGGGCAGGCGACCTCGTGCTTTTCGCCGGTCACCCAATTGAACCAATAGGCCGGGGCGGAGTTGAACAGAACCTGAATGAGGATGGGCACGGCGAGCAAGGCGATCACCAGGGGTTGCTTCAGGATCGCCTCGCCCTGGATGGCGAACAACAGCACCAGGGTGGCAAGCAGGGCCGCGATGGACCAGGGGCCGATGCGCGCCATGGCGGCGTCGAAGGCGGCGGGGCCCCGGGCGAGCAGCGTACGGCGCCGCAACTGGGCGAGGGCCACCACCGGGATGACGATGTAAAGGAGGACCGAGGTCAGCAATGTGCCCCAGGGCACGGTGATGGACGAGATCCCCATCAGCAAGGCGACGATGGGCGCGAAAGCGAAAACCATGATCGTGTCGTTCAGTGCGACTTGCGATAGCGTGAACAGCGGGTCGCCATTGGAGAGCCGGCTCCAGACGAACACCATTGCCGTGCAGGGCGCGGCGGCCAGGAGGATGAGGCCGGCGACATAGCTGTCCAGCTGGTCCTCGGGGAGCCAGGGGGCAAACAGCTGCCGGACAAAGACCCATCCCAGCAAGGCCATGGAAAATGGCTTCACCAGCCAATTTACGAAGAGCGTGACGCCAATCCCGCGGACATGCTGGCGGACTTCGTGGAGGGCGGAAAAGTCGACCTTCACCAACATCGGAATGATCATCACCCAGATCAACAGGTCAACCGGCAGGTTGACCTGGGCGACCTCCAGGCGGCCGATGGCCTGGAAAAGGCTGGGTGCCGCCTGACCAAGGGCGATGCCGGTCACGATGCACAGCGCGACCCACACACTCAGGTAACGCTCGAAGCGGCTCATGGGCATTGGGGCGGCCGCGCCCAGGCTTTCGCAGGAACTCGTCATGGTGCGCTCCTACAATCCGAGTGCTTCGCGTACGGCGGGGACCAGGCGCGCGCGAAGGTCATCCCGCACGGCGACGAAGCGCTCCAGAGGCTCGCCATGGGGATCCGCAAAGGCGAGATGGAGGCGCGGAATGGCGCGGGGAAACACCGGGCACCTCTCCCGCGCGTGGTCGCACACGCTGACAACCAGGTCGATGGGTTCGCCCATTACCGTGCTGCCGTCCTTGGGGTAGAGGCCCCCTGTGGGCAGGCCGGCGAGATCCAGGGCCGCGATGGCGCCTGGGGCGACGACAGGCTGGGGCGCCGTCCCCGCCGAGAGGGCGCGCACCAGACCAGCCAGATCGTGATTGAGCATCACCTCCCCCATCTGGGAGCGGCAGGAGTTGCCCGTGCAGAGCACGAGGACGGTCTTCGGTTCCGTCATGATGATTTTTCAATTTGGTAAAGGCGATGGGTGTCCTCGGCTGCACAGCCCGTGCTTTTGGGTAAGCAGGCTTCCCCCTGGCAGCAGTTGTGGGTCAGGAAGGCAATCAGTTCGTCCATGGTCGGAAAGCGCGCCGAGTAATGGATGTAGCGGCTCTCCCGCACTCCGCAGATCAGGCCCGCGCGGCTGAGGTGCGCGAGGTGGAAGGAGAGGGTGGCCGGCGCCATGCCGAGCCGCTCACCAATTGCGCTGGCATTCAAGCCTGCCGCGCCCGCCTCGACCAGGAGGCGGAAGATCGCGAGGCGGGACTCATGACCCAAGGCGGCAAGGAGGTCGGAAGCCTGTTTGCTTTCCATATTTCGAATATTGTCGAAATGTGGCGAATGGTGAAACCGAGGAATGCTGGATCGTGTCCCTGACCAACATCGAGTCGGCTTGCCGAGGGGTGCGCGATGGGGGGATTCGGCGACTTCCCGAGCCCAAAAAAATAGCTTGCATTCAGAAATGTTGCAGTGCACAATAAACCCATACCGAATCAGATTGATCGAAAACCCTGCTACTTAATTTCTACCTAAAGGAATCCATCATGTCCGTCACCCCCGAGCAAGTCGTTGCCGCCGCCAAGTCCAACGTTGACGCCGGCCTCAAGTCCTCCGTTGCCGCCGTGAGCAGCGTGTTCAACGCCGTGGAAAGCCTGTCGGCCCTCAACCTCA